>JBNGDR010000344.1:0-2665 GCA_049975685.1 Anaerolineae bacterium | reverse complement strand
CGCTACGCTGCCGACCGGGAGCGCGAGGGAATGCTTCACGCGGCGGCTCTTCATCCTGCCGTACCCCATGCGCTGATCAAGAATCTCAATGTCAGTGCTGCCGAGGCGCTTGATGGTGTGGTCGCTGTCCTCACCGCCGAGGACGTGCCGGGCAAGAACCGCTTTGGTAACATCCGTCGAGATCAGCCCGTGCTCTGCGATGAGGTGGTACGCTATACAGGCGATACGTTGGCCATCGTCGTCGCCGAGAGTGAGAGGATCGCTCGTGAGGCGCTCTCCCTCATTGAGGTGGCATACGAGGAGTTGCCGCGCTTGACCACCCCCGACGAGTCCAAGGCGCCCGACGCTCCCCGGCTCCATCCCGACGGTAACGTCCTCTGTGAGCTGGAGCTCAAGCGCGGTGACGTCGCAAGGGCCATCGAGGAGGCCGACGTTGTTATTGAGGATACCTATACCACGCCCTTTGTCGAACATGCTTTCTTGGAGCCGGAGGCCTGTCTTGCCGAACCCACACCCGAGGGCGGCGTCACCGTCTGGACCAGCCAGCAGAATCCCTTCTCCGACCGCGCCCAGATCGCTGAAGCGCTGGGACTCCCGCCTGAACGGGTGCGGGTGGTACTTACTACCATCGGTGGGGCCTTCGGTGGGCGTGAGGATCTTACCTTGCAGCTCCAGGCCGCGCTCGCAGCCGTGCATACGGGCAGACCCGTGAAGATGGTCCTCAACCGCGAGGAATCCTTGCTGGTCTCTGTGAAACGTCACGCATCGAAGGTCCGTTATCTCACGGCCGCTGACAGCGAGGGCTATCTGAAGGCCGTTCGGGTTCGCGTAACTCTGGATACTGGAGCTTACGCCTCGGTGGGTCAGATTGTGGCCATGCGTGCCCTTACCCACGCCTTCGGACCCTACGTTGTAGATAACGTCGATGTCGAGGTTGAGGCAGTGCATACGAACAACCCTGTGGGGGGTGCTTTCCGGGGCTTTGGCTCGCCGCAGGTGGCCTTCGCCGCCGAGAGCCAGATGGATCGCGTGGCGGAAGCGCTGGGGATGGATCCGTTGGAATTCCGCTTGCGCAACGCTGTCGATGCAGGCGCCGTCCTGGGGACAGGCCAGGTGCTGGAACACAGCGTGGGCCTCAAGGAGACACTGCTCAAGGCGGCCGAGGCTGCAGGCTGGAAGGAGCATCGCGGCACGGGTATTGGTGTGGCCTGCTGTTTCAAGAATGTGGGCCTAGGACACGGATCAGAGCGCGACAAGGCTGGGGCCATCGTTGAACTCGATGCCAGCGGACACATCTTCGTCCGGACAGGTGCAGCGGAAGTTGGCCAGGGGCTCTGCACCGTCTGCGCACAGATTGCGGCGGATGGCCTGGGCGCCCGCTATCAGGATATCTCTGTGCAGTTCGGTGATACCGCCGAGACGCCCGATGGCGGCGTCACCTCGGCTTCCCGGCAGACCTTCACCACGGGCAATGCCTGTCTGATGGCTGCAAGAGATCTGCGTCACACGTTGCTCAGCCGAGCCTCAGAACTGCTCGAGGTGCCTGTCGCGGATCTGGACACGAAGAACTCCCGTGTTTTCTGTCGTCAGGATCCTTCCAAGAGCATATCCTTCGGTGCGGTGGCGGAGACCTTCCCCGATGGGCGGATCAAGGAGGAGGCGCTCTATTATCCCCCCGACACTCATCCCCTGGGGATGCGGGATGAAGTGGAGCATTATCGCACCCACCACGCCTACGGCTATGGCACGCAGATCGCTTTTGTGCAGGTCAACGAGAAGACAGGCCGTGTCACTGTCAAGAAGATCATCTCTGCCTCGGATGTGGGCCACGCCCTCTTCCCCAAGGGCGTCATCGGCCAATCGGTGGGTGCAACGGTGATGGGTATGGGCTTCGGTATGTCCGAGGAATTCAAGGTCGAAGATGCGATTCCCCAGACGCGTACCCTGGGGGCCTGCCGTGTCCCACGCATCACCGATGTTCCCGAGATCGAAACCATCATCGTCGAGGATCCGGAGATCTTTGGGCCCTTTGATGCCAAGGGGACGGGCGAGCTGACCCTCATACCCGTCGCGCCGGCTATCGCCAACGCCATCTACGATGCCGTCGGCGTGCGTATTACCGATCTCCCGCTCAAACCGGGACGGGTCCGTGAAGCGCTGAAGGCCGAAAAGCCATCGGATAAGTCGGAGTGAGCGCGATGAAATTCGAGTACCGTGAATCGATGGACCCGCTCATGCGGTGGGACGTCCCTATGGTTTATGAGGATACCCCCACCTTCCTCGCCGTGCCTCACTGTACTTCGCAGGATATGCTGGAGGCGGCAGATGTTGCTATTATAGGCACCCCATACCAGGGCGTGGCACCGGTGGCGCGCCAGTACAACACCACCATTCTCACACCCATCAAATTACGCCAGTATTCTGTGAAATACGGCGGCTATTTACCCGAACTCGACATCGATGTCTTCGCCAAGTTGCGCGTGGTGGATTATGGCGACGTGCCTGTCGGGGTGCGCATGGATCTGCCCGAAGCCATTGAGATGACAACGGCTCGCATCGGTGAGGTATTGGACGCAGGTTGTCTTCCCATTGTTCTCGGAGGCTACGACCTCTTGCCCTGTTACAGCGCGGCCAGGGCTGTCTCCGAGCGAGCGGAAGGAGAGGT
>JBNGDR010000343.1:0-2670 GCA_049975685.1 Anaerolineae bacterium | reverse complement strand
CGGGCCGTGAAAAGCCGCTTGACGGCGCGGTCGATAGTTGCCTCATCGATTAACCCCTGCCCTACCGCAACCAGCAGAGCCGGATAGACGAACCCGCAGTTAAGATCACAACCTGCTTTGACGGCCTCCGCGGCGGCCTCCGCGGCCGTATCCACGACCTTGTGGTTCTCGTAGAGGTCCCTGATCGCGCCGCAGTCAGAGACAACGTATCCCTCGAAGCCCCACTCGCGACGCAGAATTTCCCCTAAAAGCGTTCGGCTTGCACAGCAAGGCTCGCCGTTGGTGCGGTTATAGGCCCCCATGATAGAATAGGCGCCGCCCTCTTTGATACAGGCCTCAAAGGCCGGCAGATACGTCTCTCGTAAATCATGCTCATTCGTTCGTGCGTCGAAGGCGTGACGAAGAGACTCAGGGCCGCTGTGAACGACGTAGTGCTTGGGTGTAGCAATGGTCTTGAAGTAAGTTTCATCATCTCCTTGCAGACCCCTCACAAAAGCGACCCCCATCCGAGAGGAGAGATAGGGACACTCGCCGTAGGTTTCCTGTCCCCGACCCCAGCGAGGGTCCCGAAAGAGGTTAACATTAGGAGACCAAAAAGTGAGACCGAAATATTTCTTGTTCAAGCCCTGACGCAGCATGTCGTGATATTTGGCCCGTGCCTCGTCGGAGATGACGGTGGCGACCCCGTGCATAAGGTCTGCATCCCAGGTCGCCGCGAGTCCGATGGCCTGGGGGAAGACGGTGGCGATACCCGCGCGTCCCACACCGTGCAAGCACTCGCTCCACCAGTTATAGGCCGGCACGTCCAGCCGCTCGATGGCCGGTGCCTCGTATACCATCTGAGAGACCTTCTCTTCCAGTGTCATCCTGGAGACAAGGTCATCCACCCGCTCCTGTATGGGCAACGCGCTGTTCTTGTATTTGGGGGGATGATCAGGATTCATAGTTTGGCTTCTCCGTAGTCTTCATGAGCATAAATACCAGGGCCAGGCTCCGCCGACCCATCTACCTCAAATAGCCTTCTTCTGAAACTCAGAGTATTTGAAACATTTGACCAACACATCACCCACACGGATATCCGGTGGCACGCGCTCTCGACAGAGATCCCTGACAAAGGGACACCGTCCCGCGAACCTGCACCCTTGCTTCATATACTCTTCCTCTTCCGTCTCCAGTAGTTCAATGTCTTCTTTCCAACGTTTCTGCGGATCCGCTTCGGGAATGGAGTCCCTCAACAAGCGAGTGTACGGATGTTTAGGAGCCATCAGAACCTGCTCCACAGGTCCCATTTCCACCAGATGTCCCCGGAACATAATAGCGATGCGATCACTCACGTAGTAAGCCGTTGCCAGGTCATGGGTGATATAGAGTATACTCATGCCGAAGGTTTCTCTAAGCTCCTTGAAGAGATTAACGATGGACATTCGCAGGGACGCATCGACCATCGAGACGGGTTCGTCCGCAATGAGCAACTTCGGATTGGTCAGCAGAGCTCGTGCTATGGAGATACGTTGCAGTTGACCGCCCGAGAACTCGCTCGGATACTTGCCCGAGAAGGCTTCATAGGAAAGACCCACCGCTCTCAATTTCTCGTCGATCACCCCTCTGGCCTCTCGCCTCTTCTCAACCAGATTATAGTTCCGGACGGTCGCGAAGAAATATCGATCGACTGTCCTCAAGGGATTGAAAGTCTCAAAGGGATCCTGGAAAATCGCCTGGATGCCCTCAGTGTACCACACCTTTCCGTTTCGGGCAGCCTTCTTACCCTTGTGAATAATCGCGCCGGAGGTCGGTTCTTCGAAACCCAGGATCATCCTGGCGATGGTGGTTTTTCCGCAGCCACTTTCTCCGGCCAGGGCAAAAACCTCCGCCGGCTTGATGTGAAAGGAGACCTTATCGGTTGCTATGATCTTGCTGCGTGAGAGCAGACTTCCCTGTGTGAAAACTTTCGTCAGATCGTCGACTTCAAGAATCTTTTCCATCTTTTCCTTCTCCGACCAGCCAGCAGGCTACTCTATGATGATCCAGATCAATAAAACGCGGCATCTCCTGGGAACAGATATCCATGACGTATGGGCATCTCGGGTGAAAGGGACAACCACCGGGGAGATTGATAAGGGAAGGCGGGCTTCCAGGCACGCTCTCCCGGGGGGACTTATCCCCAAACTTGGGCAAGGAGTTAATCAAGTATCGGGTGTAAGGATGAAGAGGATTGCCGAAGATCTCCCCGGTTGTCGCCTCCTCGACCATCTTCCCGGCGTACATGATACCGATCCGATCGGCGATGTTCGCATGAATGCCCATATCGTGGGTCACCAGGATCACCGTATTCTTAAGTTTTCGTTGAATGTTCTTGAGCAACTGCACGACGCCTCTTTGAACGACGACATCGAGGGCCGTGGTGGGCTCATCACCCACAATGATACGAGGTTCCAGGATTGCCGCCAGGGCGATGGTCACCCGCTGCCGCATACCGCCGGAGAGCTGGTGAGGATAGGCATCCAGGATTTTCGGGGGCAGTCCCAACTCCGCGATGTGGCTCTTTGCCATGGCAAAGGCCTGTTCCTGAGTCTTGCCGCGCACGTGACTCTCGATGAAATCTCGAAAGGACTCCTTCAACTTGACCACGGGGTTGAGGACACTCATCGAGCCCTGGGGGACATAAGAGAC
>JBNGDR010000342.1:0-2677 GCA_049975685.1 Anaerolineae bacterium | reverse complement strand
CATCTGAACTGTAGGGTATCTATTGCGTATTCCGTATCGCGTAGTCAGGGAGATACGGAGTACGCAATACGCAGTAAGCAATTTCACAGTCTATTATCTGATACACATAAGGAGGAGGGTAAGGGCGAAGCAGAAACAGCCCGACGTCTACAAGTTGAAGATCGCGTTGCAATACACTAAACCGCCCATCTGGCGGCGTATTTTGGTATCCTCCAACGTCACGTTGGGGCGCTTACACGATATCATCCAGACCGTCTTCGATTGGAGCGATGCACACCTGCACCAATTCATTGTCGGTGATACCTACTACGGCGTGCCGCATCCCGACTATGGAGGCTGGATTGAGATACACGACGAGCGGCAGGTGCGATTAAGAGAGGTTGCGCCCGGCGAGGGATCGAGGTTCGTCTACGAATACGACTTCGGCGACAGCTGGCAGCACCTCGTCCTCGTCGAGGAGGTGCTACCAGCCTCGCCAGGTATACGCTATCCCGTCTGTATCAAGGGGCGCCGCGCCTGCCCCCCCGAAGATATTGGGGGGATTCCCGGCTATTACATGTTCCTGGAGGCCATGGAGGATCCCGACCATCCCGAGCATGGGAGGTACGTAGAATGGTTCGGGGAAGACTTCGATCCGGACGAGTTTGACGTCGAAGCTTGTAACGAGTGGTTGGAGAATTTTCGATAGTCCCTCTCCACAGGGCTATCGCATTTAACGCTCCCAACTCTCCGCTCCGGGGGGCGTTCCGGTGCGATAGCCCTACTCTCCATCTACCCCGTTGTGGAACAAATGGTCGCCTTCTGACGTTATAGCTGTGCATCGAGGATAATTTAGGGAGGTGAACCATGAAACGTTATGTCACTCTGGTACTGGCAGTGGTCATCGTCGCTGTGGTGGCATGGCGGCTGTTGTCTCTCACGCAACTGGTGGAGACGCCTCTCGCTACATTGGACTATAACGATCCTCTGATCCAGGATGCTCGTGTCTACGCCGAGACCCAGAATATTCCCTTGACGGAGGCCGTCGAACGGATGCGCCTTATGCAGACGATGGGGGATCTGCAACCTCGTCTGGAGGTGGCCTTTCCTGAGACCTTTGCGGGTCTATGGATCAGACACGAGCCTGACTTCGCTCTCGTCGTCCAGTTCACTGAGGATCCCGGTCCGGCCCTGGAGCGCTATATAGAGGGCGAACCCTATGCGCATCTCGTCGTACTGCGCGTGGTTGACTACTCGCTGGTTGAATTGGTGACCACGCAGGAGGAGGTGTTGCATCAGATGGAATCCCTGGGGCTCATCGTCGAGGGCGGTATCGATATCCCTGGAAATCGTGTTACCCTCGACACGGTCGATGCAACGCTTCTGAAGTCAACCCTCGCTGCCGAGGGTGTGACACTCCCCGAAGCCGTCGTCGTGAACCAGGTGGAGGGCATGACCCCGCCGGAGACATTCTACGGTCGGGTGATGGATCTGACGCTCCCTGACGGACGCCTGCTCTATTTCCCTCAACAGCCACCCACGCTGGCCCAGATGGCGGCGCTCCTTGAAGGTGATCTTGTCGAGGAGGGGGGCTGTCTGCGCGCGGCGACCGACTACGACGATGCCAGCTTTCTCGTGTTGTGGCCCTACGATTTCGCTCCACAGGTGGGTGAAAACGGTGTCATTGAGGTGATGGACGGCGATGGACAGGTCGTAGCCCGTGTGGGTGCAAAGGTGCGTCTGGGCGGCGGCGCGATGGAGTCATCCGCGAGTCAGAGTTACTATGATGATCTCATCCCGGGCTTACCCATTGAGGGCTGTCCTGGCCCCTATTGGGTCGCGGGGGAGGTGCTTCCGTGACCCCCGCTGCATTCATCCCGCGTCCCTATCTCCGCGCCGGGCATCGTCTCCACCGCCTGCTCAAGGAACAAGGACTCTATCCCGTTGTGGCAGCTTCTGTACTATGCGTGGGGCTATTTGCCTTCCGGGCCTACCTGAGCAGGAGTTGGACCTACTATTTCCTGTTGTGGAACCTCTTCCTGGCGGGGGTGCCCTATCTCGCCAGCCTCTGGGTGGTCGCATTATACCATCGCCATCCCGGTCGTTGGTGGTTACTTATCCCGCCGGGTGTTCTGAGCATTGCTTTCTTCCCCAACGCACCTTATATCATCACTGACTTCTTCCATCTGGTGGAGCGTCCTCCGGTGCCTCTCTGGTACGATCTGGGACTGCTGGCAAGTTTCGCCTGGACGGGCGTTGTGTTGGGCGTCTATGCCCTGCGCCTGCTGCAGAATGTGGTTACCCAGCTGGTGGGGAGGGTGGTGGGATGGCTCTTTACCCTGGGTGTGCTGGGGTTGAGCGGTGTAGGTATCTACCTGGGACGTTTCCTCCGATGGAACAGCTGGGATCTCCTCTTGCAACCACGGGCAGTGCTCTACGACATCGCAGTCCGTGTACGCCATCCCCTCGGCCATCCCCAGACTATGGGGGTGACCTTGCTTTTCTCGGCGCTTGTAGCATTCTGTTACCTGGCGTTGGTTCTAGGGCCCTCTTCGGTGGACGATCACGATAGGTAGCGTTGGAGAGCAGTAACGTTATGACGATCTCCGGGTTGATGAAATCCGGAGATCGCTGTTTTAACTCCTCAGGCGCTTAGGGTATAATCAGCCTTGCACTATATCATACTGGAGGAGAATTG
>JBNGDR010000341.1:0-2678 GCA_049975685.1 Anaerolineae bacterium | reverse complement strand
CGGAAGTATAACATGGGGGTCATAGATCTCCGTCATCCCTATCGGCTCCTCTCGTTCAAGGTAAAATCACGCAACAGACACATTCTACACCAACAAGCATAAGAGTCAAATCCCAGCGTTTAGAGATCGGATTTCTCGGAGAAATCCGATCTCTGCTGTGGCAGGTCTCGCGACCGTGCCGCCCCAGAAAAGACTCAGAAACCTTCAAGATTGCTCAGATCCGCGATCCCCTCGGACAACCACGAGATACGCTGGAGCAGGGCCAGACGGGTAAGGCGGAGAGCCTCATCCTCTACCATGACCAGAACCTCATCAAAGAAGACCTCAATGTAGGGCACCAGCGCCTCGACAGCACCCAGAAGATCGTCCACGGTGCTCTCTGGAGTGATCTCCCCCTGAGACAGCACCACGGCATACAGCTTCTTCTCTGCCGGTTCCTGAAGTAGATCGGGATCCAGATCCAGGCGCGGATAATCACGACTAATACGGACGCAACGGGAGTAGTTATCCAGAAGATGCTGCCAATCCTCACGCGCAACCCAGGCCGAAAGACGCCCAACGGAGCGCCGCGCCCGATGGGGATCATGACCCCGCTCGGCCAACACGGCCGCCACAACATCGTGGGCGAAGCCCTCCTCCCGGAGCATCCCGTGAAGTCTGCCAACAACGAAGTCCAGCGCCGCCTCTACCGCCTCGTTTGAGACCTCGACAGGCAGGAGGCGTGCCGCCTCCATCAACCCCGCCTGCACAGAGAAAGAAATCTCGTTCTCCACGAGGATTTGAACGATGCCCGAGGCCTCTCGTCGCAGACCGTAGGGATCGGAGGAACCTGTGGGCGCCAATCCCACGGCGAAGAGCCCAGCAAGGCTATCCAACCGATCGGCGATGCTCAGGGCGATACCCACCCGCGTTTCGGGTAACACGTCCTGGGCAAAGCGGGGCAGGTAGTGCTCATAGATAGCGGTCGCAACGGCCTCCGGTTCGCCCGACTCCCGCGCATAATACCCCCCCATGATCCCCTGCAAGCTCGTCATCTCCACCACCATCTGTGTCGCCAGATCTGCCTTGGCCAGGTGGGCAGCCCGGCGCAATAAATCCAGCTCCAGGGGGCTCAGCTGTAGCCGGAGCCCCACCCACGGCGTCAGGGCCTCCAATCGCTCCGTCTTGGCCAGCATGGAACCCAGATCTTCCTGGAAGGTGAGTTTGTCCAGATCGGAGACAAAATCCTCCAACGGACGCTTGGTATCCTGCCGGTAGAAGTACTCTGCGTCGGCGTAGCGAGCGCCGATGACCTGTTCATTCCCCTGGCGAACGCGCTCTATGTGCTCCCGCCCCCCATTTCGCACGGCTATGAAGTAAGGCATCATCCGGCCATCTTCATCCAGCACGGGAAAGTACCGCTGATGCTTCTCCATCACGGCGATGAGCGCCTCCTGGGGAAGATCAAGGTACCTCTCCTCAAAGGTGCCCAGAAGTGAGGTGGGTACCTCGACGAGATTGGCAACCTCTTCGAGGAGAGAGGGATCTTCAGGTACGTGACCACCCATCCTTTCAGCCAGATCCTGCGCCTGCCAACGGATAATCTCGCGGCGAACCTGGGGATCGACGAGCACGCCATAGGACTCCAGCGTGGACTTGTAATCCTCCGCCGCACCCAGGGCGATGTCGGGTGAACCGGCAGGCCGAGGCCCACGAAGCACTCGACCGCTCTGCAATCCCGCGTAGGTCAAAGGCACAACGCCCTCATCCAGAAGCGCTACCAGCCAGCGGATGGGGCGGCTGAAGGCGATCCCTGTTTCGTTCCAGCGCATGGAGCGCTGGAAGTGCAGCCCGTCGATCCACCCGGTCAGGAGCTCGCCGAGCACCTCAACGGCCGGACGCCCTTCCTCCCGCTTGGTCACCACAACGTAGGCCCCACCCTGGATCTCTTCAACGCGGAGATCCGCCACATCCACACCCTGCGAGCGAGCAAAGCCCTGCGCAGCGCGCGTAGGCTCCCCATCCTTGAAAGCAATGCGGGCCGGTGGGCCTTTAACCAGGCTTTCGATATCCGACTGTTTCAATGCCAGCCCCTCAATGTAAACGGCCAACCGCCGGGGAGTCCCCCAGATGTGCACAGGACCGTGATCCAGGCGCGCTTCGTCAAGGGATTTCGGCACGAGTCGCCGCCACTGCTCCAGAGCGCTGCTCAGGTCCCCAGTTGGCAGCTCCTCGACGCCCACCTCGAAAAGGAAGGGTGCCCGTCCCTCTTCAATGGAGGGCATTAGAGGTGACGAAGCCGGGATTTCGCGCAGGGGAAGGTGCAACGGCGTCCCGGCAGTCACGGGCGGGCTCTGAAGGCCCGGACGACCTTTCCAGACGAACCCCACTTCCTCCCTCTGACTCAGGTAGGCATCAGCCACCTGCTGGGTCAGTGAGCGCATCCGCCGGAAGAAGGTAGCGCGCTCGGTGACGCCGACAGCACCACGCGCATCGAGCAGGTTGAAGGTATGCGAGCAACGATTGATATAATCTAAGGCCGGGACCACGAGACCCACCTCAAGACAACGCAGAGCCTCGGCTTCGAAGAGCTCGTACATCTCCTGCAACCGGTCGATGTCGGCAATGTCAAAGTTGTAACGGCAATAGTCGATCTCCTGCTGCAACATGATCTCACCGTAGGTGTGGTTCGCATCCCA
>JBNGDR010000340.1:0-2680 GCA_049975685.1 Anaerolineae bacterium | reverse complement strand
CCAGCCGTGACCAGTCCACGCCGTTGTAGAGGGGCCAGGTGATGAGGGCATCATCGGGATCGTCAGGGGTATTGGGCCACGTCCCCGGTAACCGGTCGTCACCCGTCGAGTGTATGGAGACCTGCTCGGCATTGAAGACAAACTCGTAGCCGGCGGCGGTCTCGTTACTCGGACCGGGGGCCAGCATGGCGTTGAGCCAGTACTTGTAGCTCAAACCACTCGCCGTGGGATTCTCGATGTGTGGACGGACGGATAGGTAGGCCCGATCCGTAGGTAGAAAGAGATCAACCTGCGAGCGGATGCGGTCCGTCGCCGTGGAGTCCCGCACCGTAACCGTCACCCCCGCCGTGGAACTGGTGACAGACCACTGCCAGGGTTCACACCACTCGTAGCCGTGTTCCTCTACGGGCAGCCCCCACTCGATCCCCCCGGCCGCCAGCCACCAACCCTGCTCAGGTGGCCCCCATTGCGTGGGCTTGAGCACCGGGTTCCGGTAGAACTCGTTGTTGCCCGTCGCCTTGTAGACCAATTCATAGATCCGCCCTCCCACCTCCGGTAATACCGTCACCCGGAGGTGGTCATTTTCCAGCACCAGCAGGGTGTAGGTCTCCTGCGTGGGCGGAAGACCTGAGGCGTTGTAATGCTCCCAATCCAGCCGCTGATAGTTGAGATTGTAGGTCTCGTGGTAGATAGGTTCCAGGAATCGCTCGTAGGGATAGGTGAGGATATTGATCTCCGTCTGATAGAAGGTCGTGTCCCCTCCGATCAACACCTCGCCATCAGGAGGCGGGTAGGAAGCGCGAACTTCGGTGGGGATCGAAAACACCATCCATAGCAAGCCTGCGAGCACCAATACTAAAAGAGCACGGACGGTTAGTGTGCACCATGTGTGCATGAGAACCCCCTTCGGGCGCCATCTACTTTCTATAAGCTACATAGATGTCCGCTTCGATCATCACGCCATTCTCGTAGAAATGATGGACGAAGTAAAGATTACCGGCAGCATCCAGGGTGGGTTCACCGGCGAATTGGGAGACCACGAGCTCGGGCGCGGACCAGATACCGTCCTGATTGGTAGAGAGGAAAATAGCCGGTGTCCCGTTGTAGGTTCTGGTGAACCAGAGCTCATCGCCGTCGGACGAAACGAAGGGAAAGCCTTCCATGGCTGGCGTGTTGACCGCTTCAATGGGAATGGGATTGGTCCAGGTGTCTCCGGTTCTGGACGTGACCCAGATATCGAGTCCACCCTGACCACCAGGGCGCTCAGAATGAAAAAAGAGATCGTCACCCTGGAGATGAACTTCTCCTATCTGAATCTCCTTCATCAGACGATCTCCCGCGTATTGCCAGTTACGCCACGTACCCTGGACTCGTTCAGCTGTGAAAATATTGACGCCCTGATAACCGGCTCTAGCCGAAGCAAACCACATTTCGTCACCCTGGACGCAAACGGCACCCTCCAGCGCAACCTCCCCGGGTTCATGCAACCACACCCGTTCAATATTGCCCCAACCCTTATCATGCTTTTGAGCGACCCAGATCCCTGTCACCTGGTCCAGCAGCTGTTCTTCAGGAGACGTCTGGGCCTCGGGCGTGAAGAAGAAATACAGTGTCTTACCGTCAGGCAGGATGAAGGGTGAATCCTCCAGGCCAGGGGTGTTCACAGACCCAGGGAGCGGCACAGGCTCTTCATAGGCGGTTGAGTGTAATATGGGAGGATGCAGATCGCTCTCTGGCCCACGCTTTGAAACACTCTCCGGTATCCGGGACTCACGGTCCATCTCCGGATACGTCACCTCAGAGGTTGCGCTTCCTATGCACCCGCCAAGGAATAGAACCCCTATCAGCACCCCGATTCTCCACAGAAGGTTGAGTTTGATATCCCCCTCCTTTCAGTGACATCGTTGGGCGCGTTTCACTTGAGCAGAAGTCCAGATGGGACGCCCTTGGCGCCCCATGCAGACTAGAGCCCCAACCGAAGCATTAGATGGCAACGGCTTGTCTGTCTAGAATTCAACCGCTATACCTCTAGCGTGGACGGTTATCGTCCTAGCACGAGTACCTCCCGCTTATGGCAGCTGAGGGAAGGCATCCAGCGGCGCGTAAGCCGCCCCCCACCAGCCCGGGACCGGTGTGCGCACCCAACACGGGCGCGATGGAACTCATCGGCAGCCACGTGCATTCAAAATTCTCATCCAACAGATCGTGCAACTGGGCCGCCGCCTCAGGACCTTCGGCGTGCATCACCTGGACCCGCAGCGGCGCGCCCAGAGGCACATCCTCCGCTATCACGTCGACCAGCTTCGCTACCGCGCGCTTGAAGGTCCGCGCCCGTCCCCGCTGATAGTAACGACCATCCTCCTTGCTCACGCTGATAAGAGGCTTGAGGTTAAGCACCGAAGCCACTAACCCCGTAATGTGACTGATGCGACCCCCATGGATGAGGTACTTCAGATCCGGCAGAGTGAAAATAGTCTCGGTGACATCGCGAACCTGTTCCAGCAGCGCCAGGATCTTCTGCAACGGCCATCCCGCCTTTGCCGCACGCGCCGCCGCCTCCACCTGCCATCCCTCGGCACCCGAAAGCGTTAAGGTATCCCAATGGGTGATGTTGGCATCACCCACCATCTTTGCCCCTTCAAGCGCCGAGTTGAACGTACCACTGAGACCCGACGAGATG
>JBNGDR010000339.1:0-2684 GCA_049975685.1 Anaerolineae bacterium | reverse complement strand
AAGGGCGTGACTTCTTCCTATTGACAATACTTGCGTCAATGTTATACTTTTATTGACTGACTGGTCAGTCAATAACCTGAATTGCGCGTGGCACGTCTTTTACGGATTCCAGGAGTGAAGTTCTATGGCCCCCCGTCCTGATGTCAGCGAGGAGCGTAAATCTCAGATAGTCGAAGCAGCGCTGGTCGTTTTTACGCGCCACGGCATCAATGGAGCCCGCATGGAGGATATTGCCCGCGAGGCCGGACTCAGCAAAGGAACCCTCTACTGGTATTTCGACAGCAAGGAGTCGCTTGTCTTCTCCATGCTGGAGTATCTCTTCGGTGAATATTTTCAATCGGTTATTACCGATATCCCAAAGGTTGAGGGCACAGTCGCCGAGCGACTTACCTTTCTGGCTGAAGAGCTGGTCCGATACAGTCAGGAAATGGCCGATCTCTGGCCCGTCTCCTATGAGATCTACGCCTGGGCGCTTCGTGAGGATTCCGTCCGCGAACAAGTGAAGCAATACTTTGATGCCAGCCGCGATATTCTCAGTGAGCTCATCCGGCAAGGGATCGAGCGCGGGGAATTCAGACCGGTAGATCCCGAGGAAACGGCTCTGCAGATCGTGGCTTTCAACGAGGGGTTGCAGCAATTGCAGGCTCTCTACGGTGAGGATGTAGATTGGCGGGGGCTGATGCTGGGATCTGTGAATCTCATTGTCTCCGCCCTGAAATCCGAGGAAAGAGAAACTTTTTAGATCAGGAGTGACGTCAATGACGAGACGAAGTGTGTTTGTGGGATTCTTGATGCTGACTCTTTTACTCTCCGCCTGCGGCGCCGGGGAGGAAACGACGGCGACCCCTGAGGTCCCGGAAAACTACGTTCCCATGGTCTCCGTGACCGGCGAGGTGGTGCCCGAGATCTGGTCCACTCTGGGGACCCAGGTTGGGGGACGGGTGATCGAGGTGGTTGTCGAGATGGGAGATACGGTGGAGGCAGGAGCGGTGTTAATCCGTCTGGATGACACTGATGCCCGTCTTGCTGTCCTTCAGGCAGCTGCCCAGTTGGCCTCAGCGGAGGCTAACCTGGCTAATCTAAAAGCTTCGCCGCGTCCGGAGGAGGTTGCCGCCGCCGAAGCTGCTGTGAAATCGGCCGAAGCAGCGCTCCAGAGGGTCTATCAAGGCGCCGGCGATCAACAGCTCATCGCCGCCCGCGCGGATCTGCGAAACGCCGAAGCCGAGCTCCGGCAGGCGCAGGGAGCCTACGATGCCATCAAGTGGATGCCCGGCGCCAGTGCTCGACCGGAGGCACTACGCCTCGAACGGGCGACCAATGCTTACGAGGCGGCGAAGGCCCGCTACGAGGATCTGGCGGAAGAGCCCTCCTATGCTGACGTTCAGCAGGCCAAGGCTGGCGTCGAGGAGGCGGAAGCCCAGCTGGAATTGGTCAAGTCAGGAGCCCAACAGGAAGCCATTGACGTTGCCGCTGCCGAGGTGCAGAGGGCCGAGGCCGCGTTGGAACAGGCTGAGGTGGCATTGGAACGCGCCGAGCTCGTGGCACCCTTCGACGGCACGGTGGGGATGACACACGTGCGCGTGGGCGAGTTCGTCTCGCCGGGGCAGCCTCTTGTCACTCTGGGCGATCTCTCCAGTTTGCGTGTTGAGACGACCGATCTCGACGAGATCGACGTGGCTCAGGTGGAAGTGGGTGAGGAGGTGACGTTGACCTTTGACGCCTTCCCTGATCAGACCTATACCGGGAACATTGTTCGCATCGCGCCCATGGCCGATCAGGAGGGGGGCGGCGTCAATTATACTGTCTGCGTTGAGATGGAAGAGATTCCCGAGGGCGTCCGTTGGGGGATGACGGCCTTCGTTGATGTTCAGCCAGACTGAGATCCAAGATCGAGGTGCATAGGTTTGCGCCTGTGATCATCGGATAGATCATGGTTCTCAAGAATCTCTTTCGTCGCAAGATCCGCACACTGCTCACTACCTTCGGCATCGCCGTGGGGGTGGCGGCGGTGGTGGCCCTGGGCGCGCTGGCCGGGGGCTTCATTGAGGGGTACACCTCCGTCTCCGGGGGGAGCGGCGCCGATCTTCTGGTAGCGCAGGAGGACGCGCTGGACATCGTCTTCAGCGCCGTCGAGGAGGATCTGGGGCAGGCGCTAAGAGCGCTTTCGGGGGTGGAGAAGGTTACTCCGATGATCTACACCTTCGCCGCCACGGAGGGCGCGCCCTACTTCATCATCTATGGATACGATCCGGAAGGCTTCGCTATCGATCATTTCAAGATCGTCGAGGGGGAGCCGCTCTCACGCCGTGGTGGTGTGCGCGGTGGAAAACCCCTCATCCTTGGTCGCACGGCGGCCGAAGATCTTGACAAGAGCGTGGGCGAGACCTTTTACCTCTACGAAAGTGCCTATCGCATCGTGGGTATTTACGAGACAGGTGAGCCTTTCGAGGATGGTGGGGCCGTCATTCTATTGGAGGATGCCCAGGATCTCAGCGGGAAACCCCAGCAGGTCAATGCTTTCCTACTCAAGCTGCATACCAGCGTCGACGTTGATGCGTTGGCGCAACGTATCGAGCAGCGCCACCGTAATGTCACGGCCACTCGCTCCTCGAATTTCGCGGAGGAACAGGACTTTCTGCAGAATGTCTATCTTTTTACCTGGTCCATCTCCTTCATCGCCATCC
>JBNGDR010000338.1:0-2694 GCA_049975685.1 Anaerolineae bacterium | reverse complement strand
GAACAGACCGGGCACCCTGGGTAGGATCACCGAGAAGATTGCCTCGATGGGGGGTGATATCATCGCCCTGGGCACCTTCTACGGCGAGGATCGCTCACACGGCATCGTCACCCTCAAGATCTGCTGCCTGGATAAGAATTCGCTGGCTCAGGCCATGGAAGACCTTGAGGCGCACGTCATAGACATGCGCGAGACCTGAGGACAGGTCCTACGGCGGTATGTAAATGTACATCGGCCTCATCGCCGACACTCACGACCGGCTGCAACGGGTCAGAAAGGCTGCGGAGATCCTCCGTGCCGAGGGCGTCGAGACAGTCCTACACGCTGGGGATGTCACGGAAGCCAAGATCCTGCGCGCCCTGGAAAACTTCGACCTGTGGGTGGTCTGGGGTAACATGGATCGCAACTCACACCTGGGCACCATCGCTGTCTCGCTCTTCGGTGTCGGACATATGGACACCGTTCACTACCTGACGCTGGAGGGGAAACAGTTCGCGCTACTCCACGGCGACGACACGAATCTCCTCCGCAAACTCATTCACTCGGGCGACTACGATTACATCATCCACGGTCACACTCACAAGCGCCGCGACGACCGCATCCACGGCACCCGGGTCATCAACCCGGGCGCCCTGGGCACCACGGGCTGGCGCCCCGGCACCTTTGCCATCCTCGATCCGGTGAGGGGCGACCTGAAATACCTGGAGGTATAGACGGAGGAAAGACTCATGCACATTGAAGAGAGTAAACGGGTCCTGCGAAACACTCAACTCTTTCAGGATCTCAATGATAGCCATCTCGATCTCATCCTCATGATCTGTGAGGAGAAAAATTGCCGCGCTGGCGAGGTGATCTTTCACCAGGACGATCCGGGCGCTGCACTCTACATCGTCGCCCGAGGCGAGGTAGAGATCTACCTGGAGCCGGAGCAACCGGGCGATGAACCCGTACAGCTCGCCATCCTGGAGGAGAATGCAACCTTTGGGGAGACCATCCTCGTGGAAGCGGGGCGGCGGAGTGCGGGCGCCCGTAGCCACACCGACGCGCAGCTCCTCCGCATACCCCGGCAGCAAATGGTGAAGCTCATGTCAGACTACCCCGAGATCGGCTTTCGCATCCTCCGTCGCATGGCGGCGGACCTGACAGCCAAGCTGCGCAGTGCCAACGAACAGATCCGCGACCGCCAGTAGAGGGTGACCCTCTCCCGGTTAAACAAAACCCCCGGGCTCCGTTGGAGCCCGGGGGTGTCGTGCTTATTAACGAGCCGCTATTCACCGACCCGGTTAATATCACCTACTCCATTGATGGACTGGCGTACAGTCGGGTCACCGTAGTAGTTGATGGAGCCAGCGCCGTTGATGGTCGCATCCAGGGTATCGCTTGCGCGAACGGTTGCCGAACCCAGGCCGTTGATCTCCACCATCGCCTCCTGACACTCCAGATCCTCGGCGTTGTAATTTCCGGCGGCGTTGAGCATCACGGTTTGGGTTTCTGTTGTCCCCGAGACGTCGATATCGCCCGCCCCTGAGATCTCTACCCTTAGACTCTCCACGTCGAGCTCTCCGATCTCGACATTACCGGCACCATTGACCACCACTTCAAAGGCATCGGCCATCAATCCCTCCGCCTCAATGTTCCCGGCCCCATCCAGGGTGACAGTATCCAGACGTTCCACCGTCAGGTAATAATTGACGCTCTCACTTGGAACGGGAACGAAACCTCGCTCCCATCCAATCTCGAGAACATTATCGCGCACCTCGGCGGTGATGCGGTCAATGAGATTATCCTCGGCCTCAATGCGCAACGATTCGGTCTCACCCACTTCGATGTAGAGGTTACCAAATCCGGCAAGTGTGACGCTAGAGAACCCACTGACCTCACGAGTCTCTTCTACCATGTTTCCTGACCCCCGTATCGTCTCGCCGTCGAACTCAATGTTGGGAAAGCTCACACTGCAGGCGAGGCTGGTCATCAATAAGCCACCAACGATCAAAATCACAATACTTCTCATCTTACCCTCCTTCAAAAATCAGTTAAAGGTCTCGAGTTGAAAGTTAAAAGTCAGCGACCTGGTGCAAAACTGGCACACCTCCACTAACCCACATATTCATACGTGAGATGGGTGTAAAGGTTGCAAAACGCCAGCGCCCACCAGCACGAGGACCGCTGGAATTGCAGGGACGTAGAAGCGATCGTGGGCGATGGGCCCCGGCAGAAGGAGGAAATAGGCAACGCTCCCCCCCAATAGCATCACCACAAAAGGATAGGGGCGCAGTAAGCGCCACACGCCCCGCAAACCCAGAATCCATAACAGAACCCGCGCCAGCAACAAACCCCACCAGACGAGACTGGCGACCAGAGGAGGGCGAGCCACACGCTCCAACCAGAGCGCGTGGAAGGCGTCCCCCACGGCACCTATTCGGAGTGATTCCAGCATGCGCTGCCAGACGTCATCCAGCACGCCCGTGCTCTCCCACGGCTCGCCCGTAAGCACAAAATACCAGAGGCGGTGGCCCGGCTGAAGGAGCGAGCGCACTACCCCCTTGACCTGCGCCACGACGAAGGCCTGCGGATGCTCGGCGATAACCTCTCGCGCCACTGTGGCTATCTGATGATGGTGCGCCGCGCGCTCGGCGCAGGAAAGCTCGTACTCGCCCCGTGCATCCCAGTCGTAGCGGGCCGAGGCCTCCGCCA
>JBNGDR010000337.1:0-2715 GCA_049975685.1 Anaerolineae bacterium | reverse complement strand
GTAACAGCGGCTGCCCTACAGACAAGTGGGGATCGGATTATCACCCTTGTACCTGTGAACGTGCGTAAATTCAGATTTCTTGTATTCTTAGGGGTAATGCCGGAAGTAAAGGCATGCGGCTTCTGTGGCTTGGATATGCACGTCTGAGAGGGAGGTGATGCACGATACCAAACCCGGTTGGAGCGTGACGTTGGTCCTATGAAAAGAAACCTAAACCATCAACCAGATTCGAGGAGGATCAGATCATGTTTATGTCTATATCCCGATTGAAGGTAATCTCGCTGTTGTTAATTTCCGTTCTTGTGTTTTCACTCGTGGGCTGTGCTGCTACGGAGACAGTGGAGCCGCCGGAGGAGACCACTGAACCCGAGGAGACAGAGGAAACCCAGATCGATCAGGCAGGCCTTGTTATCGGCATGTCCGTCCACGCGAATCCCGCCGAGGATAGCTTCTGGGGCGTTGTAGAGCGTGGCGCCTACGACGCAGCCGACGCCTACGGGATTGACCTCAAATCCGGCGGCAGTGGCGATCCCAACGAGCAAGCGCAGCTCATCGAGACTTACGTCAGCGAAGACGTGGATGGCATATTTGTCTCCCTGGCCAACCCCGACGCGCTGGAGGACGCCATCAAGAAAGCCGTGGATGCCGGTATCCCCGTTATTACCATCAACTCCGGCGTCGATGTCTACAAGGAGTTGGGCGCATTAACCCACGTCGGCCAGACAGAGGTTGTGGCTGGGCAGGGCGCCGGTGAGAAGTTCAACGAGATGGGGGTCGCCAAGGTCCTCTGCGTGATCCATGAGGAGGGCAACATCGGCCTTGAGCAACGTTGTGACGGTCTGGAAGAGACCTTCGACGGTGAAACCGAGCGTTTCAACGTGGCGACGACCGGCACCCGTGACATCGCGGGCACGCTGGCCAGCATCCAGGATAAGCTCACCGCGGATGAATCCATCGATGCCATACTCTCTCTCAATACCGATATTGCCGTTGCCGCCCTTGACGCCATTGAGACGGTGGAACGCGACGTCTATATAGCGACCTTCGACCTCAGCCCTGACGTCCTCGATGCCATCGAGGCTGGGGAGATGGCCTTCGCCATCGACCAGCAGCAGTATCTTCAGGGTTACCTACCCGTCGTCTTTCTTTATCTCTATAACACCAACCTGAACGTTGTCGGTGGTGGTCAGCCGGTGCTGACCGGCCCCGGTATTGTTGACCAATCCAACGCTGCCCAGGTCAAAGACCTGGCCGAGCAAGGCACGCGATAGAGTGTCTGTGTCATGTTTTCCTGGTGCGGGTTGCCCCGCACCAGGAAAACCGTCTGATCGGTAAGCCAGCGCAGATAAGGGAGGTGCGAATGTCATCCGAGACCAGGGATAGGAGACGGAGAGACGAACGGATCGCCGAGGTAGGAGGGCTCCGTAGCTTATTACGACTCTCAGAGGTGGGATCTTTCCTCGGTGCGGCGGTGGTCTTCGTCTTCTTCTCACTGCTGCGACCCGATCAGTTTCCCACCATCAGCGGCGTGGCTCGGTTTCTGGACCCCGCCTCAACCCTGGGTATCATGGCGGTCTCGGTGGCGATGCTCATGATCGGGGGGGAGTTCGATCTCTCGACAGGCGTGATGACGGGTACTACGGGTCTCATGGCGGGTCTATTGGCCACCCAGGCGGGTTTGAATCTCTGGTTGGCGATGACAATCTCGCTCATCTTTGCGCTTGCCGTGGGTTTTTTGAACGGATGGCTGGTCACGAGGACGGGGCTTCCCAGTTTCATCGTCACCCTGGCCACCTTTTTTATTCTGCGTGGGGCTAACGTGGGCATCACCCGCATCCTCACCGACCAGATTCGGGTGGCGGGCATCGACGAAGCCGCCGGTTTTTACAGTGCCCGTGCCGTCTTCAGCACAGAGATCACGCTCTTCGGCGTCGATTTTCGGACCTCCATTTTCTGGTGGCTGGCTATCACGGCTCTCGCCACCTGGATACTCCTGGTTACTCGCTATGGCAGCTGGATCTACGCTGCTGGGGGGGATGCAGATGCGGCGCGTAAGTCAGGGGTACCGGTCAACAATGTGAAGATCGCGCTCTTTATGACAACCGCCGCGACCGCCTGGCTGGTGGGTATTATGAACGATGTGCGGTTGCGCTCGGCAGTTGCCAGCCAGGGCATCGGACAGGAGTTTGTCTACATCATCTCCGCCGTCATCGGCGGGTGTCTGTTGACGGGGGGCTTTGGGTCGGCCATTGGGGCTTCTATCGGCGCTCTTATTTTCGGCATGGCTCGTGTAGGCATCGTCTACGCCGGTTGGGACACCGACTGGTTCTATTCTTTCCTGGGCATCATGTTACTCGTGGCGGTCTTCGTCAACGACTACACCCGCCGGAAGGCTGAGGAGGTCAGTGTCGCCGCAGCCAAGAATCGGACCGAGGGGAAATGATCATGACCACCGCCCAAGAGCCTGTGCTGGAAGTCAGGCATATCACGAAATTATTCGGCAATATCATCGCTTTGAGCGACATCTCCGCTAAAATCTATCCTGGTGAGGTTACCTGCCTGCTGGGAGATAATGGCGCCGGCAAATCCACGCTTATCAAGATCCTCTCTGGCGTCTACCGACCTACTGAGGGGGGGTATTACTTCGAGGGGCAGCCGATCTGCTTCGACTCACCTCGTGAAGCTCTGGAACAGGGGATTGCCACCGTGCATCAG
>JBNGDR010000336.1:0-2730 GCA_049975685.1 Anaerolineae bacterium | reverse complement strand
CTCCAGGGACGTAGTCCGGCTCAGCGCAACGATCATCGCCATGAGGAGGGCGAGGACCGTGGCCGTGCTCACGGTCTCGAAGCCGAACTGGAGGTCTACGAGATGGCCCGTGAGAGAGGCCGCCAACGCGGTCCAGGCGACGGTCTGCCACGGGGCGGTGGCGTTATGCAGTCCCCGCCTGATGCGCTTTCCCAGATCGAAGATCAGAAGGAGGAGGGCCAGCACCGCCGGTAGCCCCGCATTTACCGCCAGATCGAGCCAGAGATTGTGGGCGCGGTCGATGATGACGCCGCGTCCCTGGTAATAGACGAGTTGGGGTGGGAAGACACGTGCGAAGACGAGTCGGAAGGTCTCGGGGCCGTAACCCAGCCAGGGGTGATGGGCGATGAGGGGGAATGTGGCCCGCCAGATTGCGATTCGAGCCGCCGTGGACCCTGCCCGGGTCTGGAAGAGTGTCGCCAGCCGGTTGAGACCGGGGAGGGAGGCCAGGGGGGCCAGGGGACCCCCTGGTAGGTTGAGCACGACGATGAAACTTGCCACAAGCACCGTCGTCACGACCGCGGCGACGAACGGGCGGTGATCCCGCTTGCTGTAGCCCCAGGCCAGTAGCCCCGCGATGAAGCCTGCGCCTGAACCCACCCAGGCACCGCGTGCCTGGGTAAGGAGGAGGCAGATCCCCTGTCCTGCCAGCAGGAGTACCAGGGGCAGGCGATGCCGCCCAAGAAGGATACGTCCGAAGGTCAAGGGGATGATCAGTGTCAGATAGCTGCCCAGAAAATTGGCTCTGCCCAGCGTGGAGAGTACAGGCGATGCCGCGTCCGTCTGCCACTCAAGTGGATCCAGGCTGCAGGCTTGAAGGAGTCCATAGGTTACGACGGGCACACTTCCCATGACAAGAAGGGTCCATAATCTGTCAATGTGGGCGCGGTTCCCCAGCACGTATGCGGTGCTGAGAAAGAGAATGGCGTAGCTTGTGAGGGTAACGAGCCCCTGCTGGCGGTTGTAGGAACCCCACAGACTGAGACGGGGGTTGATGGAGAAGAGGGTCGCCGCGATGAGTACCACGGTCAAAAGGATGAGTGCGATCACATGAAGGGGGAGACGCTTGCCGCCCAGGTGCCCCTTTTCCGCCGCGTTTGCCAACGTGACCACGCCGAGGAGGATCGCCACCGTACGGATCGCCAGCGCCTTGGGCAGCTCAAAAGCGTTGGCGCCCCAGGGATTGAATAGGACAGGGATGGAGACGGCGACCATAACTAATGCCTGGGCCACGCCGTCCAGGTTTGAGGCTTCCGGAGATCGTTTCTTGGCGTCTGATTTCATCTCTCTACTTCAAATCGGGATGCTTGGTACTGTTCAGAATCCATCTACATCTTAACACAGAATCGAATCCGGAACAGATCCCCGTCTTGATAATTGCTCCCGGTTCCTATACTGATCCTTCATCCTCAATTCCTGATCCCTGACACTTCCCTTGGCCCGCGTCTCCTGTATACTGGGAGTGTCAAGCAGACAATTAATGAATGGAGGCACACGTTGAACTACGATTTCGACCGGGTTATTCCACGACGGCACACCGAGAGCATCAAGTGGGGCTGGTGTGATAAAGAGGAGCTCCCCATGTGGGTGGCAGATATGGATTTTCGCTCTCCGGAGCCCGTCATCCAGGCACTTCATCAGCGAGTCGAGCACGGAGTTTTTGGGTACGGTCAGGCGGGTTCCCGGTTACGCGAGGTCATCGTGGCGTGGTTGCAGCAACGTCACGGCTGGCAGGTCTCGGCAGAGGCGCTGGTCTTCCTCCCCGGTGTCGTTCCGGGTTTCAACCTGGCTGCACAGGCCCTGACCCGACCCGGCGACGGCTTGCTCATACAGACACCCGTCTACCCACCCATCCTGCACGCGGCGGAGAACGCCGGGCTCGTCTCCCAGTCTATGGAATTGACGCGCTTGGCCGACGGCAACTACGAGATCGACTTCGACCGCTTTACTGCCACCATCGACAAGCGGACCCGTATGTTCCTCCTGTGCAACCCGCACAACCCCGTGGGCCGCGTCTTCCGTCAGAGCGAGCTGGAACGTATGGCCGAGATCTGTCTGCAGGAGGATCTTATCATCTGCTCCGATGAAATACACGGCGATCTCATCTTCTCCGACCACGAGCACCGCCCCATCGCTGCCCTTGACCCGGAGGTGGCAGCGCGTACCATCACCCTGATGGCGCCCAGCAAGACCTTCAATATTGCGGGCCTGGGTTGCGCCTTCGCTATCATCACCGATGATGGATTACGCGATCGCTTCAAGGCCGGGCGGCGTGGTCTGATGGGGCATCCGAACATCCTGGGCTATACGGCGGCGCAGGCGGCTTATGAGGAGGGGGAACCCTGGCTGGTGGCATTGCTGGAGTACCTGGAGGCCAACCGGGATTTTACCTATGACTTCGTCCGGCAGCATATGCCGGGTGTCCGTATGGCGAAGCCCGAGGGGACCTACCTGGCCTGGTTGGACTGCCGCGAGGCCCATCTCCCGGAAGGCTCCTACGATTTCTTCCGTAAAGAGGCCGGAGTGATGCTTAACAAGGGCGCCACCTTCGGCCCCGGTGGCGAGGGCTTTGTGCGTCTCAATTTCGGCTGTCCCCGGGTGCTTCTCAAGGAGGGGTTGGAGCGGATGCGGGCAGCTTTGAAAGGTCAGAACTTCGACGTAGCTTGAACTGGAGTCTGATGTGAGCCTTTA
>JBNGDR010000335.1:0-2762 GCA_049975685.1 Anaerolineae bacterium | reverse complement strand
GGGCAGACGTAGTCGATCTCATCGACACCGTAGGTCTTGCCGCAAATGGTGCATTTCAGTCCAATAACGTGATCCATATTCACCTCTTTGGTTGATTAGTTGAAAGTTGCGAGTTACGAGTTACGAGTTGCGTGTTATTTCGCGATCTGGAGTCATCCCTCAACGAGGGGATCGAGCAGGGATGCGTCCCGTAATGCGGCGCGGCCTTTAGGTGTGAGATCGAGTACCTCACCGCCGTGATCCAGCTCGCGGGGACGCACAAAGTCCTTGGCCTCCAGGGCCTCTACCATATGTCTGACGGCCGTCGTCGAGCGGAAGGCCAGCACACCAAAATTCGATTGGGAACGACCGCGCTCTGGTGCTCTGCTAGTGCCGCACAGAATACACTCCAGACTGTAGCGCCCCCAGCTCCAGGGAGCCTCGGCCATGCAGCGCAGGATGGAGAGCAGTTGCGCCCGTTCATCCGGAAGACTCTCGGCCTCTAAATTGGGGATCTCAAGGCAGTTATCGCAAGCTTCACAGTGTTCGATGATCCGACCGCCCAGGTAAGCGTTGATATATCCGTGGCGGCAGCGTGGTGTACCGGCGTAGGCCGCGATCTCGGCGACGCGCTGGGCCTGCACCGTCTCGTATCGCTCCAATAGGGCTTTCACACGCGTCGTCGCATCCCGGGGTGGGTCCAGCAGTTCCAGCAGGAGATCGCGACCGCAGAAACGGTACCCCAGCCAGCCCTTATCGGCCCACGCCAGAAGCTGTGATTCAAGTTCGTAAGGCGAGAGGGCGGCCCTGCGTGCCACCTCCACCAGATCTAACGTCAGCCACTGTCCGGGCCGCAGCCGCGCCTCCTTCCAGAAGGCCGCGAAGTCAGCATCCTGGGCCTTGATGGTGCTCTCATCCAGGTCAGAGATGCGGATCTGGGCCGCCCGGGGGATATCAGGGCCACGACGCAACAGGGCGCACTCCTCAAGCAAGCTCAGCGCCACGCGGATGCGCACGTCGTCCGTCTGCAGATCGCGCTCCAGATCGCCCATGGCCACCCGGCCCCAATCGGCGCCGCCCAGCCGCCGTTGCACCGCCGCGTAGACCTCGCGCAGGAATTCAAGGGAGAGGGTGTCCTGGCGAACCCGTCGGGTCAACGTAGCACGATCCGCCGACGAATACATCAGCAGGCAGCGGGCGGGCAGTCCATCCCGCCCGGCGCGCCCCGCCTCCTGGTAGTAGGCCTCCAGCGAGGGTGGGGGCACAAAATGGATGATGAAGCGAATGTCCGGCTTGTCGATGCCCAGCCCAAAGGCGATGGTTGCAACAACGACGCGCACGCGCCCCTCCATGAACGCATCCTGTACCGTGTCGCGGTTGCGGATGCCCGCGTGGTAGTGCTGCGCTGCAATGTCGTGGCGCCGGAGCAGGGTCGCCAGCCGCTCGCAGCGGGCACGGGTACCGGCGTAGATGATGCCGCTCCCCTCCTCCGCGCGGCAGAAGGCCAACAGACGGCGCAGTTTCTCATCCAGGTTGCGGGCGTGAAAGACTTCCAGCCGGAGGTTGGGACGGGTGATGTCACCAGCGACGATGCGCACCCGGGAGGAGTCCGGTGAGGTCTCCTCCTCCAGGTGCTGGATGATATCCTGACGCACCCGGGGCGGAGCGGTGGCCGTCATGGCCAGAAGCTGCGGATTCCCCAGCGCCGCGCGCGTCCTGCCCAGGGCCAGGTAATCGGGTCGGAAGTCGTGTCCCCAGGCACTGACGCAATGGGCCTCGTCCACCACCAGGTAGTTGAGACCGGCGCGCCGCATAGCGTGCAGGAAGGTGGGCTGTCGCAGGCGCTCCGGCGCGGCGTAGAGCAGGCGATAGGCGCCCCCGGTCACATGATCGAGGCGCTGCCGCAGCTCGTCGCCGTCCAGGCTACTGTTGATGGTCGTGGCACGGGGCTGCAGGCGCTCCGGCAGCGAATCCAGCTGATCCTTCATCAGCGCGATGAGCGGGGAGATGACCAACGTCGTGCCCTTCTTCGCCAACAGCGCCGGCAGCTGGTAGCAGAGCGATTTCCCCCCACCCGTGGGCAGGATGGTCAGGACGTCCTCACCCCGCAGGACGCAGGCCATCGTCTCCACCTGGCCCGGCAGGAGCTCGGTGAAACCAAAGTAACGCTTTACCGCTGCGGCGATCCTTTGCGACTCCTCTTCGGAGACCGGTACCTGCTCCAGCGTGGGCAGGGATTCGGGCGGCGGCGCAGCTGCCGTCATCAAATCGGCGCTCTCACCCGAAGGTGCCGGCACAACGCCGTGCAGCCGGTCGCGCAGGTCGGCGAGCTCCTCCGTGTAACGTTGCGCCAGAGCAGAATCCAGGTCGGCGACGCGCGTCCTCTCGCGGCTGGCCTGGAAATATTCCCGCAGCCGCTTCAGGTATCCGGCGGAGAGAGCGTACGCCTCTTCCGCCGTGTTCAGAAGCCGCACCGCGTAGCCGCTGGCCGTCACCCAATCCTCGCGGGCTTCGTAGATATCGACCATGGCGAGCAGATAGCTCCGGCTGTACGGTCGGACCTCGTGCAGCCGCTGGCAGGCCTTGAGCGCGGCCTCCGTGTCGCCCTGGGCCAGTTCAACCTCGGTCAGCAGGCGCCAGGTGGTGGTGGTCTCCGGTCGTTCGGCGACCAGCGCCTCCACGATCTCGCGTGCAGCCGCCCCTTCACCCCGGGCCAGGTGAACGCGCGCCAGCAGATACTGCGCGGTCAAAGAGGTGCGCCGTTCGAGGCGTTTCCGCATCAG
>JBNGDR010000334.1:0-2770 GCA_049975685.1 Anaerolineae bacterium | reverse complement strand
GTCAGGATCCTGCGCAGCAGGGAGACATCAGTAACCAACTGCACGTCGGACACCATCTCCGGGCAGAAGAGCGTTCTGCCCGTGGAAACGGGGTGATGGGTGAAGATCTCCTGCATCTCCTGGAGTATCTCCCTCACCGAGACCGGCTGATGCGTGACCTGATAGGTGGAGGACTCCGTGTGGGAAAGGACGCTCTGAATCTCCACCTCTTTTTCCAGCTGTGCCGCCAGTTGTTGGATACGCCTGATCAAGATGCTCAGCCGCGCCTCACCTGCTTGACGACTCAACATCTGGATGTTCAGCAGCAGAGCCCCGATCGTGTTGTTGACGTCGTGGAAAAAGGCCCGCTCCAGGGCTGCGTGTTCCTGTTGGATGGTGTGATCTTGGAGAAAGAGCAGCAGGAACCGCTGTTCTCTGAAGGAGACCGGAAGACATCGTACCTGGAAATAGAGATCCACGTATTCGCCGTTTCTATTCGCGGTGACCACACATTCCCTCGTCTCGATGCTGTCCTGAGCCAGGCTGGTGACCATGGCGATGGCTGCGCCGCAGGTTGAGCAGTATCGGGTGGTTCCACAACCTCCAGGATGCTCGTGAGCGTGGATGCAATGGATGGCTTCTCCCAGGCGGAGTCCCAGCGCCTCACCCGCCTCGTTAATCCCCAGAGTCTTTAACAGAGTCTTATTGATGGTCAGGATTTGTCTTTGCTCGTTGAGCACCGCCACGAGACCACCAACGATGTCCATCACCGTATCGATGACCGGATTCTGGCTGATGATCTCGATTTCCTGTTGCAGCATGTTCTCACTCGCCCGTGCTGCAGGGGCGAAATAGGTCTCGACACCGCCTTCTTCGTTTTCCGGGTGATCTCTGACCGGTGGCATATTCTTCCTCCGAAAACTAGACCGTAAAGACAACTGAACTGAAAACCACAAAGTACAAAGCATACACCAAGGAAATCAAGGAGCAGGTGTGTGGCTCCTGATAGCCTATATCTCTACCCAGGTGGGATCTGGCAGGATGTCCCCCTAACGCCAATCATTGAGCCAGCGTACGCTTCCTGACCACTCCTCCGCTTCCGCCTCGGAGAGCGCGTGGTCCAGGGCCGCGATCAGCGTGCTGAGCGTCCAACTGGTCTGTGCTGCCAGAATGATCCCCCCGTGTTGAGGGTATCGCTGCGCCAGTATGACGAAATCACGGACGTTAAATGTGAAGATAGATCTCCCATGGGCTGTAGCCCCGAGCAACTGGCGCAGGTCGTCCGCGTCCAGGGGCATCCAGTCGTTGGGTGTGCGAGTGATGTCGTGACCTCGCTCAAGCAGCGCTGTGTACAGCGCCTTGCGCGACGCGTCGGCGTCCAGGTGCAATTTGGGTTTAGGCATGCTCGGCTTCCAGCGCTTGCTCGGCCTCCAGGGCCTGGTCGATCTCCGCACGGTGGTTGGCGTAGAACGCCAGCGCCTCCTCGACCTGCGCTTTTTTCAGCCCGTAATCCTCGGCGATCTCTGTTACAGCTTGTCCCCACCGCCGATGAGCCACCACGATAGTTTGCACTCGAATTCCCGTTCCGCGTACGACCGGCGTCGGAATCCCGGAAGCACCACGCCGGTAGGTGATCTGCGGAAACTCGGGATCATCGAGCATCTGCCGCAGCGCACCCACCTTCTCCGCCACGGCCCACATGATAAACTGATTGAGCGAGACGCCCTGATGGGCGGCCCACTCTTCCGCCTCCCGCTTCAGTTCCACCGGTAGATTCAGGGGGTAACGTGACATTGCACACCTCCATGCTCATACTTACATCCTATAAGATATCTTTGGCGATGTCAATAATTGTGAGTCCTCAAATTTGCCGTTATCTGCGTAATCCATAGACGTATCATATGACGCTTGACACCTAGTCCCCCAGCCGTAAATGCGCGATCTGAATGGCCATGCCTACCCCCAGGAGCAGCGGCAGGGGGATCATGCTCCACCAGGTGGGGTCCGGCGGGGGCCTTCCCATCCAGGCGTAGACCCATCTGTACAGCTCTATGCCCACGCAGTTCAACACCATCCCGAGGATGGCTCCCATGATGAAGCCGGTCAGGTATTCGATGGATTCCTGTTTGTTCATGAGGCTACGTCGCCGTTAGATATGGGAATAATGCAGAGATGATCATGGTCTTCTCCATTGTTGTGACTGCTATGAGAAACTGCCTGCTTGTCTACCACGTCTATTATACTGTACAAGCGGCGTTTGGGGGTGGGTTTCCCGGTTTGATCTCGATAACGTACTTCAGTGCTCGCGAATCAGGGAGAATTTGTGTCCTATATACCTTATTCAATCCGAGAAGGTATAAACTAACAGCGCAATCCATCCGGCTATCTTGCGCGCAATTGTATTGCGTGGATACTCTTGTAGTAGTACAATTTCAGTAGGAATGGGTCGACCCGACCCTCTCAAACCAATCACGAATTTTCAGGAGGAGAAATGGACACACCAGGTCCCATTGCGGTAGTGACCGATTCTGCAGCCGGTATACCCTCGTCGGTGCTGGCGGAGTATCGTATCAGCGTCATCCCTTTCCACGTTCGTGTGGGGGAGCGCTCGTTCACCGACGAGGTGGATATCGAGCCCCCTACCTTTTTTCGCATGGTGCGCGCCGAGGAGAATGTCAAGGTGGCGACCGGGGTCCCCTCGACCGAGGTTTTCGTCGATCTCTACAGGCGCCTGGCAGAATGGGCGAAGGGCATCGTTTCGATTCACGTGGCCGGCCGGCAGAGTGGAACC
>JBNGDR010000333.1:0-2780 GCA_049975685.1 Anaerolineae bacterium | reverse complement strand
CATCAAAGCGGCGCACTCCCTCGCCACCGAAGGGGCCGGGCCCGCCCCAGGTGCATTCGCCTACCCACATCTCGTTGGCACTCTCCGCAAAGAGAAGGGTGAACTCCATCAACATCTCTTCCTCCGGAGGCGCCATCCCCATCGCGGCCAGGGAATGGACCTGCCATCTGTTGCCGTCGAAGCTGCGGACGTCGGCGCGTGTGGCGAGCCAGACCTGGCCAGTAGCATCGGTCACCAGGTTGGCATTAACAGGAGGGTAGAAGGTGGTCCCGCCTATCGGCGTCCAGCCGGCGTTTTCCGAGTAGGTGATCCAGTCGTTGCCGTTCCACATGGAGATGGCGCTGCCGTCCTGGGAGACCAGCCAGCTGCGCCCGTTGTCGTCGACGCCGACCAGAGTACCCACGGCCGCGGTGTGTTCCTCGCCTGTCGTCAGGTCGACGAGGACGGCGTCCACGTCACTCAGCGCCACCCAGACGGTGTTGCCCGCGACGTGGAGAATCTCTCGTGCGCCTCCCGGCAGCGATACCAGTAGCTGAGGCGTTCCCTCTTTGCTTTCGGCGGGCTGGGTGAGTGTGGCCACGGGGAGAGGCGTTGCCGTGGCTTCCTTGGGCTGACCAGCACTTGTGGGGGTGGGGGGCGCCGGTTCGTCATCGTCGCCGGTGAGGAGTCCGCAGGATAGTGCAAGCAGCGCTATCAGAACCATCATCCAGGATCTCAACTTCGTGTTCATGGTATCCTCCTTGGAGATACGGGGATCTGGGACCAGGGATCAGGGACCAGGATTCGTCCTAAGATGTCTCATGAGGCAGGTGTAGAAGAAGGGACGAGGTGGGGTGTGGGTCTCATCCTCGTCCTTATTATATTCCAAATGCGCGGGTACGCTTAGGACATATGTCCCAAACTACGATCCCCTCGAAGCCATTTAGAGCGAGCATGCCCCTCATACGCTTGCAGCGGATCCCCCCACACGCTTGCAGCGGATCGTCAGATCCGCGTCTCCACAAAGTGCCCTCAGATAGGGATCTAGCGATTCCCTCGAAGCGAGAGTAAGCCGGGAGTGAGCAGCGCGTGCTGTAGCGCCGGACAGCCCCTAAGGCTCGTTACGTGGCACCACCTGGATGGTCACCGGTCCGTCCTCGGCGACGTTGCCGGCCGCGTCGTAGACCTTGATGCGGAAGGAGTGCCGGCCCACGCCCTCCAGCGTCCAGTTGATGTTGTAGGGCGCCACGGTTCGCACCTCGAAGGGCTCTTCTTCGTCGTTCTTGTAGAACTCTACCCGTTCGATGGCGTACTCGTCTAATACCTCGGCGTGGATGTTCACCCATTCGTCGAAGCCGTATTCGTACTCCTGCCCCTCCTGGGGATAGGTCAGGTCGATGTCGGGCGGTGTGTTGTCCACCGTCAGCTGAATGGTCGCCTGGCGCACGTTCTGATTGTGCTCCACGACCTGGAGCTGCAGGGTGTAGAGGTCATCTTCGAGGCCCGTCGTGTCGAAGAATTCGAGCACGTTCTGGTCCACCTGGTTGTTGTGATCGGGGCCGACCTGGGCCCACTCCGTGGGATTCATGCCCTTCCCATAGACGAGGCGGTAGAAGGCGAAGTCGCCGCCGCGCGCGTTGCCCATGATGGGGATGGTACCCCGCACATAGGAGTAAGCCGTCGGGCTGATGATGGCGACCTCCGCGCCGGTGAGGTTGGGTCCGTAGACGGTGTCATATTCGGTGGGGGGCGTGGGCGGTCGCTGATCCTCGGGTAGACTGTCGAGCCACTGCTGGGCCTCCGAGGGGTAGACCTCGTAGACCCGCTCCTCGACGAGCTCCGGCGGTGTGTAGATGGTCGCCAGTTTTCCCGTTTCCTTGTTGACCAGATAGACCTGGAAGAGGTTGTCGATCTCTGTAGGCTCCGTACCCGGGATCATGAGCTCCGTGGTGACGGGGCAGTGGCCGTTGGGTTTGAGGCCGGACTTCACGCAGACGGATACCTCGATGAGCCCCTCCGGGCGTGGGAAGGAGACGATGGGGTCATCCTGGTGCGCGTATTCCATAACAGCGTGCCAGATGTAAGAGGCGCCCCGCGAGCCGGGCGTGTTGATCATCTTCTGCTGGCTGTCGGTATTACCCATCCATACACCGGTGACGTATTGGGGTGTGTAGCCGATGGTCCAGTTGTCGGTGAAGTCGTTGGTGGTTCCTGTCTTCGCGGCGGCCGGCCGGTCGTTGGAGAGCTCCAGTGCGTTGGGCGTGCCGAAGGCCGGAATACGGGCGCGTCGGTCAGAGAGGATGTTGGTGATGAGATAGGCCAACCGGGGATCCAGGATGCGCTGTGTCTGGGGCTGATCATACTGGTAGAGCACGTTGCCGTTACGATCCTCCACCCGGAGGATGGAGACGGGATTGAGCTCGCGGAAGCCGGGCCGCTGCTCCTCCTGGGGGACGGGTTCGCCGTACATCACCCCGTTGTTGGCGAAGACGCTGAAGGCGTAGGCCATATCGATGAGATGGACCTCGCCGCCGCCCAGCGTCAGGCTCAGGCCGTAGTAATTCAACCCCCTGTCGAGGGTGTTGATGCCCATACGGTGGGCCGTGCGAAGGACGTTATCGACGCCGGCGATAGACATGGCTTCGACGGCGGGGATGTTCAACGAGCGGGCCAGAGCGTTGCGCAGACTCACCGCCCCGTGGTAGGTGCGGCTGTAGTTTTCCGGCACGTAGGGCGGTCGTCCCGCGCCCTGATCGAAGGCCTGGCGGACGTCCAGGAACATCTGGGCCGCGTTGTACCCC
>JBNGDR010000332.1:0-2781 GCA_049975685.1 Anaerolineae bacterium | reverse complement strand
TCCGCTCAAGTGTATCCCCTCCGCCTCATACTTCTCGCCGATGCAGGGAGGTGGCAAGAGGTCGAAGCCCTGGCACGCAGTCTTCTTGACGAGGGAAATAAAGACACCAGAATCCCAGCCCATCTCACCAGATCTCTCCTCCACCAGAGCCAGTGCGAAGAAGCCACCGAGGTGGCATCGACCTGGTACGAGCAAGTACCTGAAGATTCCGAAGCGCAGCGCGTCCTGGGCACCCTTACCCGTGATCCAGAGATCCTCTGTCCTTTCCAACCAGATCTCTGTGCATTGGTGCAGGATCATGCGGTCGCGCAAAGTTGCGCCGGGAACTGCGATCGGGCACTGGGGGAGGCACTCCTGCGACGTGGGGACGTTGCTCTGGCGGGTTGTGTGTTACAAGACGCCGTGGCTGCCCAACCGCAATCAGCAGAGGCGCACGCCTGGCTGGGGGAAGTCCTGAAGCGTCTGGGAGAGAACGAGGAAGCACGCCAGCACCTTTTGACGGCAACGCGCATCGCACCCGAGAAGCCGTTGGGATGGCTCCTGCTGGGCACACTACAACTAAGTGCTGGCGAGGTCGAGGACGCTCAACAGGCGCTATTCACGGCTCATCGTCTGGATCCTGCAAATCCTGCCACCTGTCTGCAGTTGGCCGCAGTATTCGCGGCAAAGGGGCAATATCCCGAGGTCGCGGTCTGGACTCAGGCAACGCTGGAACGCGCGGCCGAGGATGTCGAGGTCTGGAAAGCCGTCGCCCGCTTCTATCTTGAACGGAACCTCGAACAAGAGGGGCAACCTCTGGACGCCGCAAGGGGCGCCGCACGCCTGGCACCCCAAGACAGCGAGGCGCAGATGCTACTGGGATGGGCCTACCTCGCCGTTGGGGATACCGAGCAGGCGCTGGTCACCCTCAATGAGGCCCTGAGCCTCTCCCCCGAGATGGCCTTCGCCCATCATCTACGGGGTCAGGCTCTCACAGCACTGGGCCGCGAAGAGGCTGCCGGGGAAGCCTTTACCCGCGCCGCCGACCTGGGTCACCTGCCACGGTGATAGACGCCCGCTCGGATTGTCCAAAGGTTACCTGTAGCGAACTTCGGAGCGCTAGGTCTCCTCTCTGGCCTGCTTGTATACAAAGAGCACGCGCTGGAACACCGTCACCCATGAGAACACCGCCAACGCAACCAGGGTGAGACGCGGTAGATTCAGCAGCATCCCCACACCCAGCAGGAGAATACGCTCTACCCGTGTAAGGATACCTACCTTGCAGGTGTATCCCACCCCCTCGGCGCGGGCGCGGGTGTAACTCACCATAACAAACCCCAACATCGAAGCGAAGATGAGATAGACATCGATAGCCCCACCTTGAGGCAACAGGTGCACCAGCAGACCAAAGAGTAATACAGCGTCCGAGACCCGATCCACAGTGGAGTCAAGGAAGGCGCCGAAGTGACCCTTGGTGCCCTTAAGTCGAGCCAGCGTCCCATCGATAGCGTCCGCCGTCGAGGTGATCAACAACAACACTCCACCTAGGCGTAGATTACCCGTTGCCAGGACAACCGCCGCTCCGGAGACAAGCAGGAATCCCAGCAGCGTCACGGTATTGGGATGCACCCCCAACTTACTCAGGAACTTTGCGATGGGCGCCGTGATCACCGCTGCCTGTGCTCGCAGCCAATCGGTGAAAGTAGCATGTTTCTTCGTTTGTGTTTCGTTCATGTTCTCCCTCTCTATTGCGCGCCGTTCAGACACGGCAGAAGATTTCGCACACAAGGCGTGCTACCTACCCTTGTGAGGAAGCTAGTCCTGCCTCCTGTAACAATGGTACAATAAGCAGATGGAAACTTCAACTTGCGTATTTTCATAAGTGTGAGATAATGCTGTTGTAAGACGAGGTTGGTTTAGGACGCCATGATCAGCGCTGCCCAGGCTTGCGGAAGATGGGCAGCCTTTTTTGGACCTACTACCACCTCGGTCCAAATCATATATCTCAAGGAGTAAGTAACGTGTCAGAAAGAATAACCGGAACCGTCAAATGGTTCAATGATTCAAAGGGTTTTGGCTTCATCTCCCCTGAAAACGGCGATGATGTCTTCGTCCATCACTCGGACATCGCAGCGGAAGGATTCCGCTCGTTGAGCGAGAACCAACAGGTTGAGTTCGAGATCGAACAGAGCCCCAAGGGACCTCGGGCCGTTCGCGTGAAGCCTATCTAGCCTGAAGAGGTGATCTCATGCTACCCACCGGGTAGCAAAGCAATAGGGCTTACAAACGCATAGCCTGCAAAACGGCTATGCGTTTTTTTTGTTTCCCCCCAGCAGTTCGCTTCCGTGCCCCCAGCTTCCTTTTTCTTTTGACCGTGAGGTGTAAAATCCCAAGACAGAACATGAATCCCTGATTGCTGATCCCTGTTCCCTTTCCTGAAGGAGACGATATGGTGAGACATAAACTCCAAGGGAGACATAAACTCCAACGGAGACATGAACTCCAACGGTGGTACCGGTGGTTAGCCGTGGCGCTTGCCTGCCTGGGACTGATCCTACTCTGGCAGCTGCCGGGGCAACTGAAGGCGTCAACGCCCGCTATCATCCCCCCGGAGGGTGAGAGCGGCCCGCGCGTCGATCCCGAACTCCTGCGTGCTCTTGCCCAACCCAGCGATGAGCCGCTGCGGATCATCGTCCACCTGGGCAACGAAAACACCGCCAGCATTCTGTCCCAGGTAACCGCTGAGGGCCGTACATCTCTTCAGAAACGACAGATCGTGGTCACACAGTTACAGGAACAGCT
>JBNGDR010000331.1:0-2785 GCA_049975685.1 Anaerolineae bacterium | reverse complement strand
ATCCCGGGCTTCTACGATGATGTGCAGCCGCTGACGGAGGAGGAGCGCGCCGAGCTCGCCCGGATCCCCTTTGAGCGAGAGGCCTGGCTGGAGGAGACCGGCGTGCCGACGGATTGGGGTGAACCGGAGTACACTATCATTGAGCGAACCTCAGCCCGACCCACGCTAGATGTCAACGGTATCTGGGGAGGATACATCGAGCCGGGGGCGAAGACGGTGCTACCTGCTGAAGCCCACGCCAAGATCTCCATGCGGCTGGTCCCTCAACAGGAGCCGCAGGAGATCACACGTCTGATCACCGAACATCTCCACACTCTGGCTCCCGCGACGGTGACCGTCGAGGTCACGTCGCTTCATGGGGGTGAGGGGGCCATCATTCCCCTCGATAGCCCGGCCATGCATGCGGCTTCGCGTGCCTACGCCGAGACCTTTGGCCGCGATCCCATCTTCGTCCGCGAGGGAGGCTCCATCCCCGTTGTCGCTGCTTTCGATAGCCTCTTGGGCATGGACACCGTGCTTATGGGCTTCGGGCTGCCCGACGACAACCTCCACGCTCCCAATGAGAAGTTTCACATCCCCATGTTCTATCGGGGCATTGAGACGGTCATCCGTTTCCTGGAAGACTTGGCAACCTGCGATCCTGGGACTTTGTAAGGTGGTCTTCTTTAGAGAGGCCAGAAGATAGGTACGAGGAGAACGGCTATCACGTAGACGAAGACGGTCAGGATAGAACCTACCTTGACGAAGTCGGTGAAGCGGTAACCGCCGGGCCCGTAAATCATGAGGCACGCGGGCTCCAGGGGGGTGATGAAGGAACAGCTGGCGCCGACAGCAATCATCACGGCGAAGGTCCTGGGGTTCAGCCCCAACTGGGTGGCCGCTTGAAGGGCCACGGGCACGACAACCACAGCGGCCGCCTGGTTGGACATAGGCTGGGTGAGAAGCAGGCTCAAGCCGAAGAAGGCGGTGAGAAGCCAGATGGGCGAAGCTTGCTGGGTGCGGGTGACGATGAGAGAGGCCAGGTACTCCGCGGTTCCTGTATATTCCATAGCCAGGCCCAGGGCCAGCATGCTGCCGATGACAATGAGCGCTTTCCACTCGATCTCCCGATAGGCTTCTTCCGGCGTGACGCAGCGGGTCAGGAAGGCCGCCAACGTCCCCAGCAGGACGGCGACAGGTAGGGAGAGCAGATTCAAACCCGCCAGCAGCACGACGCTGGCGAAGATGGCGATAGCGATAGGGGCCTGTTTGCGGTTGGGGCGCTTGTGATGGACGGTGCCGATGACGTGGAAGACATTTTCCTCATCCAGCACCTCGATGTTGGATCGCCGCCCCTGGACAAGCAGCTGATCCCCCGTCCGTAGCTGGGTTTGACTTAGTTTGCGGAAGATGTTCTTTCCCCGGCGGTTGAGCCCCAGAACCTGGAGACCGTAGCGCTGGCGGAAGCGGATCTCCTTCAGTGTGTGTCCGATGAGCGGGGATCGGGGCAAGAGGATGACCTCGACGAGGCAGGTTGCCTGTGTTTGAAGACGGGGATCAGAGAGTTTGACGTCGGCCTTGATCCCCAGACCAACGGCCTCCTTGACTTTGAGGATCTGGTCGCGTTGTCCCTTGACGAGCAGCTCGTCCTTCTCCTCCAGGCGGAGTTGGGCGCGCGGCGTGAGGTAGTGTTTTTTGTCGCGCACGACGCGGAGCACCGTCAGATCCAGGTTGCGGCCCAGACCGGATTCTGCCAGGGTTTTTCCGACGAGGGGGGATTCCGGGAGTACGATGACCTCGGCGAGGTAGGGTCGGATCCCGAAGGCCTCTTCCAACTCGTCGGAGCTTGTTCGATCGGGGATGAGCCTTCGGCCAACGAAGAGCATATAGAGCACACCGATCACTGCTATGGGGAGGCCCACCAGCGTGAGTTCGAACATGCCCAGGGGTTCCATGTTGTAGTTGGTCATCAGCCCGCTGATGATGATATTAGTGGAGGAGCTGGCGAGCGTCACCGAGCTGGCCAGGATGGAGGCGAAGGCCAGGGGCATGAGGAGCTTGGAAGCGCTGATGCGCAATCGCCGCGCCAGGCCCAGGGTGACGGGAACGAAGAGCGCGGTGGTGGCGGTGTTGCTGATGAAGGCGCTCAGGGTTGCCGCCGTAACCATGATGACGAGGAGCAGACGCTGTGTGCTTTTACCCGTAAGGCGGAGGATAATGTGTCCTATTCTATCTACCACCCCGGTCCTGACCAGGGCGGCGGTGAGGACGAGAAGACCGAAGATCATAATCACGGCGTCGTTACCGAAGCCTGCGAAGGCCTCTTCTGCGGGTAGCAATCCGGTGAGGATGAGTACCAGAAGCACACCGATGGCGATGACGTCGGCCGGCAGGCGTTCCAGGGAGAAGAGTACGAGAGCGATGCTTATGACGATCAGAAGCAGGATAATTGAGAGCGTCACAGTTTACCTCGATTCAGGGGGTCCCTTCATATGTTGGGGCTCCCAATGTTGATAATGGGTTATCGCCTTGGGTGGCGCGGTTTGTGGCTCTCATTATAATGATAATGGTGGATCAAGCAAAGTGTAAAGGAGTGAAGATGAAGATTTTGGTTACGGGCGGTGCAGGCTACATTGGTAGCGTGGTGGTAGAACAGCTCATCGCTGCGGGTGAGGAGGTTATCGTCTTTGATAATCTCTCACAGGGGCATCGCGCAGCGGTACACCCCGCCGCGCGGTTTTTCCAGGGGGATCTGGCCGACGAAGCCGCAGTCAATGCGGTTTTCGATAGATACGAACCCGAGGCC
>JBNGDR010000330.1:0-2788 GCA_049975685.1 Anaerolineae bacterium | reverse complement strand
CGCATCTGGGAGCGTTTCTACCGGGCTGATAACCCCCTCTCCCTGGAGGCGGGAGGGCTGGGCATCGGTCTGACCATAGCTCAGGCCATGGTCAAGGCCCACGGCGGGCGCATCTGGGTGGATAGCGCGCCGGAAGAGGGAAGCACCTTCACGGTCTTGCTGCCCATCACGCGCCGTCACTCCCTACCCGATTCGATAGAGGAATTGATGTGAAGCGCTACCTGCGCCTACACCGGCCGGACGGCACCCGGCTTCCGCTGCGTGTGCGGCGGTGCGATACATTCTGGTGCCGTCTGCGCGGGCTCATGTTCCGGCGCGAGCTGCCTTCGGATGAGGGCCTGCTCTTCGTGGAGTCCGGAGAGAGCCGGATGCTGACCACCATCCACATGCTCTTCGTCTTCTTCCCCATCGGCGTGGTCTGGATGGCCGCGGATGGGAGGGTTGTGGATATGGTGGTCGCCAGGCCCTTCCGTCTCCGTTATACGCCCCACGCGCCTGCGAAGTATTACCTTGAGGGGCCACCGGCGCTGGTCGAGTGGGTGGAACCGGGGGAACGGCTCACCATCGAATGAAAGCGGAGGTGTGTGGGACGAAGATGTGTCATGCCAGACTCTGACGGAATTTGACGATCCCCTTGAAGCGAGAATGATAAGCCCTGGAGGATAGCGTTGACATTCCCATGTTTTCACTTATCATTCAAGGAGACGTAAAAATCGGATTTCTGGCGTGATTATTGGTGTACATGGGAACATGCTGGCGCGGTCACCCGTGGCCAATGGGCTCCTGGGCCATGGGGAGACCGGCCAGAGCTAGCTGGGGCCGGTCTCCTGACCGTGCCCCAACACGTTTGAAACGTACCCATGTCATTTCGTTGGATCGAGCCAGATGCCGTGTTTAGTCTCTCGATGATGAGAAATTCGGTTCTTTCATTGCGGTTATGATATCATATGCATATTTCAGGAATTGAGGGCCTTATCGTGTGGCGTAAAGCTATCTTGAGCCTGCTCGTCTGTCTCACGCTCCTTCTGGCTCTCGCTGGTGACGTGCTGGCCTCTGTTGAACCTCCACCCGAGTCTGGGGAGGCGCTTGTCTACGTGGTGGAGCCTGGAGATACGTTGGACTCCATCGCCCGTCGTTACGGCTCCAACCCCGTGACCCTGGCGCGCGTGAACGGCCTCTCGGACCCCCGCCAGATCTATGCCGGTCAACGTCTGCGCTTGGCGTGGGCGCCCAGGGGCGTGGACATGCGCGCCTGGACGGAACATCGTTTTGGGCTGGGTGAGTCCTTCTCCTTGACCGCCCGTCGTAGTGGTCTGGATTGGGAGACGGTGGCGGTGGCAAATCAACTCCTCAATCCGGGCGCCCTGTTGCTGGGGCAATCCCTCCTGCTGCCGCCGGAGCGATCTCCGGTGAGCCTCGATATCGCCAGCCGAGAGGATACCTGGCTGACGTTGGCTTTGCGCGAGGGGAGCTCGACCTGGGAGATGGTGGCGCTCAATCCACAGCCCATCTACACCGACGCGCCTGTTCTCGTTCCGGGTGAGGGGCCGCAGGTTTTCCTGCCCCATCCCATCGCCTCACTGACGTTGACCCCTCAACCGGTGACACGGGGACAGACGGCCGTCCTCGCTCTGGAGACGACGGCCCCGGCCTCCTGCAAGATAAGTTATCTGGATCGGGTCGAATCCTGTTTGAAGCAGGATGAGAGCCATCTCTACGCGCTGGTGAGCCTCTCGCCCATGCTGGAACCTGATACCTACGATGTGGAGCTGAGTCTCTGGTCCGATGGCAGCGAGGTGACCTTGACCTTGCCCCTCGTCGTGACAGCCGGGCGTTTCGGCTTTGAGCGCATCAACGTCTCCGCCGGACGCCAGTATCTTTTCGATCCGGCGTTGCTTGCGGGCGAGAGCGATCAGGTAAACCTTGTGGCTAATCTGCGGTCGGAGCAGCGTTTCTGGATGCTACCCTTTGATTATCCGGTCTATGCGTCAGTCTCATCGTACTTTGGATCACGACGTTCCTACGGCGGCTCCTATAACAGCTACCATTCGGGTGTGGATTTCCGCGCGGCCACCGGGACGCCGGTGCGGGTCCCTGCTGCGGGCACCGTGCTTCTGGCCGAGCCTCTGACCGTCCGAGGGAACGCCATCATTGTCGACCACGGGTGGGGTGTGGCGACCGGTTACTGGCACCTCTCCAGAATCGACGTGGAGGTGGGTCAGAGCGTCACCCAGGGCCAGGTCATCGGTCGCGTGGGGAACACGGGGCTCTCGACCGGCGCGCACCTCCACTGGCAGCTCTGGGTGGATGGCACCCCGGTCGATCCCTTGCAGTGGGTGCGCCCCTTCTATGCCTTCCCGGACCCGGCTTCGTCCTCGGTTCCCGAGGTCGAATGAGCCCCCATGGTTACCCCCGTAGATCTCGCCCACTATCGGCGTGACGGAGGTTGGCTGGGCGTCCCTTTCCTTTACCTCCCTGAGACGACCTCGACCAACGATGTCGCGCGCCGGGAGGCCGGGCTTGGCGGCGCGTCTGAGGGATTGGTCGTCGTCGCTGAGGTGCAGCGCGCCGGGCGCGGTCGTCTGAAGCGAAGGTGGTCGGCTCCCAGGGGCACCAGCCTGTTGATGTCGCTCCTCTTCTATCCCGAAGATCCCTTCACGTACCATGCTTCGCGCACGACGATGCTCTGCGGTCTGGCCCTGGCAGAGGCGGTGTTCTCCGTCTCCGGCGTGCCCGTCCTCCTCAAGTGGCCCAACGATCTTATTATGGAGGATGAGCACGGTTGGCG
>JBNGDR010000329.1:0-2792 GCA_049975685.1 Anaerolineae bacterium | reverse complement strand
AGCACGAAGCCAAGATCATGCGTGAGCGTTCCAAGATCCTCATCGCCATGGGAGATTGTGCAGTGACCGGCGGTATTTGTACCATGCGCAATTACTTCGACACAGATGAAGTGTTACGCCGTGGTTACATCGAGACTGAGAGCACCGTGGATGGAGAGATACCCGAGCATGAGGATCTGACACCGCTGACGGACAAAGTCAAGGCAGTGGACGAAGTTGTCCCGGTTGATATCTACATCCCCGGTTGCCCACCCTCGGCCGAGGCTATCTGGTACGTCTTGAGTGAATTGTTGGAAGGCCGGATGCCCAAGCTGGAGGGTAAGGTGTTGAAGTACGGAATGGACGGATAATAGGGGGCAGAATACTATGGCAGAGAAGATCACAATTTCCCCGGTGACCCGCATTGAGGGTCACGCAAAGATCACCATCCATCTGGATGAGGAGGGGCAGGTCAAAGAGTCCTTCTTCCACGTGGAACAGTATCGGGGTTTCGAGAAGTTCAGCGAGGGGCGGATGTTCTACGAGATGCCCCAGATCACGCCGAGAACCTGTGGCATTTGCCCGGTGAGCCATCACCTGGCGTCCATCAAGGCGTGTGACAAGATCGCGGGGACGGAACCGACGCCGGTGGCACGCCAGTTGCGACGACTGATGCACAAGGGACAGATCATCCAATCCCATGGCATGCATTTCTTCGAGCTGGCTGGCCCGGATTTCATCATGGGCTTCGACGCCGATCCCAAGATCCGCAACGTGGCCGGTGTCATCCAGGCCAACCCAGATCTGGCCATCAAAGCGGTCCGACTGCGTGCCTACGGTCAGGAGATCATCCGCCGGCTGGGTGAGCGCCGCGTACACCCCATCTTCGGTGTGCCCGGTGGCGTCACCAAGCCCCTGCAGCCCGAGGATCGGGAGTGGATGTTGGCAGAGTTGGATGACCACATCGCTACGGCTCAGATCGGCCTCTCCTTCTTCAAGGATTGGGCTTCGCAGCACCAGGATCTGATGGATGAATTCGCCGTCTTCCCCTCGGCCTACATGGGCCTGGTTCAGGAAGACAACGCCCTGGAGCTTTACGGCGGGCAATTGCGTCTGGTCGATGAGAATGGCGAGGAACTGGAGAAGTTCGATCCCTGTAACTACCTCGAGTATATCGGCGAGCACGTCCAACCCTTCAGCTACCTCAAGGCGCCCTTCTACAAGAAGCGTGGCTGGCCCCAGGGTATCTACCGGGTAGGGCCTCTGGGCCGTCTGAATGCGGCGACGCACATCAGCACGCCCATGGCTCAGAGCGAGATGAAGATCTGGAAGTCACTCAACGGTGGCAAGCCCGTGGAGGGGACTCTGTACTTCCACTACGCGCGCCTCATTGAGCTGGTCTACGCCCTGGAGCGGGTGAGGGAGATTCTGGAAGATCCCGATATCCTGAGCAATGATGTGACCAATCCTCCAGACGAGATCACGGGCGAGGGCATTGGCTGCATCGAGGCCCCCCGGGGCACGCTTTTCCACCACTACTGGACCGACGAGATGGGCGTCATCCAGAGGGTCAATATGATCGTCGCGACGGGGCATAATGCCTGGGCCATGAACCATTCTGTCAATATGGTAGCCAAGAGATTTGTGGACGCTGCCAACCTCACCGAAGGTATGCTCAACCGAGTCGAGGCCGCTATCCGCGCCCACGACCCCTGTCTCTCCTGCTCCACCCACGCTATGGGCCAGATGCCCATTCACATCGAACTGGTGAGCGCCGACGGCGAGGTACTCGACACGCTGCACCGCGACTGATATAGAGATCGATCACCACGTGCGGGCTGTTCTCGCTGCTGAGAACAGCCCGCGTTGTTTGTGGTATAATAGACAAGAATCTGATAAATAAACAGTGCGTGTGTGAGGGAGGATAATCGTGGAAAGAACGTTGGTGGTGGGATTTGGGAACAGCTATCGTCGCGATGACGGCGCCGGACGTGCCGTCGTGAACCTGCTGCGAGAGAATCTGGGCCGCCAGCCTCTCGCCGACGATGATGACGGCTTCGACGATCTGGGACATCGCGTTGACGCAGTGGTACTTCACCAGCTGGTGCCGGAGCTCGCCGAGGATTTCAAGGAGTACGATCAGGTTATCTTCGTTGACGCTCACACCGGGAATATAGAGGAGCCTCTCTACGAGAAGAAACTGGAGGCCGCCTACGAGACGCCCTTTGTCTACCACCAGACCCGGCCCGAGACCATTCTGGCCCTGGCAAAGCAGATGCACGGCAAATCACCGGAGGGGGTTCTGCTATCGCTGCGGGGGTATGACTTCGACTTCGGCCAGGAGCTCTCTACCGAGACGGCAGCTCTGGTGCCCAAGGCGGTGTCGAAGATATTGCAATGGGTCGAGGAGGACAGTCCAGCGGATGCATGAGCTACCCGTCACCGAGGACATTCTTCGCATCGTGACCGAGCACGCCGAGGATGCCGGTGCGAAGCGGGTCACCGACATCCACGTGGTTATCGGTGATATGTCCAGCTTTGTCGATGATTCCATTCAGTTCTATTTTGATGCTCTCTCACCGGACACAATAGCTGAAGGGGCGACCCTGCACTTTCATCGCATCGCTATTCGTTTTCGCTGCCGATCCTGTGGTCACGAGTTCGAGCCCGAGCGACTTGACTGGCGCTGTCCCCGGTGCGAGAATCTGGGGGGCGAGGTCATCGCCGGTAAGGAATTTTACGTCGAGAGCATCGAGGTCGAGTGAGACTCGACCCCTGAAGGCCTATCATTCATTGAGTACGGAGGTCAATAA
>JBNGDR010000328.1:0-2793 GCA_049975685.1 Anaerolineae bacterium | reverse complement strand
AGCGATGACGATCCACCCGCGCCCACCGGTGATATTTTCGGCCCAGCCTCGTGTGTAGGCCAGCGAGAGGTGGGCGCCCCCCAGGCTCACCAGCATGCCGCCCAGCAGCGTATAGAGATAACGCTGGCGGATGACGTCGATACCCATGGCGTCCGCTGTCTGGGGATTCTCGCCCACGGCGCGCAGATTGAGCCCGTTGCGCGTTTTGTAGAGGTAGAACCAGGCCAGAGGGACCAGCACGATGAGGAAGAGGGTGAGGATATCCAATGCACCGATGACGGGAATGTTCTTAAGAAAGGGAAGATATTGGGAGATGGATTCAAACTGGGGTCCCTCCAGGCCCACGAGATAGCGATTGTTGGATTCGGGACCCAGACGCTGTCCCAGGAAGCTCGCCATGCCACTCCCGAAGAGGGTGATGCTCAGGCCGCTCACCACCTGATTGGCGCGCATGGTCACGCTGAGAAAGGCGTGGATGAGAGCGAGCAGGAAACCCACGATGAGGGCGGCTCCCACGCCCACCCAGACGCTGTCGGTGTAGTAACCCGCGGCGAAGGCCGCTACCGCTCCCATCAGCATAATGCCTTCGACGCCCAGATTGAGGATGCCCGAGCGCTCGGTGTAGATCTCACCCACGGTAGCGTAGATGAGAGAGGTTCCGGCCCGCAACGTCACAGTTAAGATGGAGATCAGAAGCGCTGTCATGACTGCACCTCCGCTTCCGCTGTCGAGGAAGCCGGCGCCAGCGAGGCATCGGGCTTCATGAGGCGGAGTTTGTATTCGGTGAAGAGGCTCCCGGCCAGCATGGGGAAGAGGATCATGCCCTGGAGTACGACGCCCACGGCTGCCGGTAAGCGCATCAAAATCTGTACCTGGTCCCCGCCTACGAGTAGGGCCGCCATCAGCAAGGCGACGAAGATGACCGCTAAGGGGTTCAGCTGAGCCATCCAGGCCACAATGATGGCCGTGTATCCGTACCCGATGGATAAACCGTGCTGGAGACGACGGGAGATCCCCGTGACCTCACAGGCCCCGGCCAGGCCACTCAGCGCGCCCGAAAGCAGCAAGGCCAGCACGATGTTGCGGGGGATGTTAATGCCCAGGTAGCGGGCTGCAGTCTGGTTCTGCCCGATGATACGCAGTTCAAACCCCCAGCGGGTACGGTTCACGACGAACCAGAGGACGCCGGCCAGAACGAGGGCAAAAACGAGTCCCAGGTGAGCACGGGTATTTCCCAACCGGGGGAGCCAGGCGGCCTCCGAAAACTGGGCCGTTCCTGGAAAGCCATAGCCCTCCGGATCGCGCCAGGGGCCGTTATACAGGTACTCGGAAAAGAGAATAGCCACGTAGTTGAGCATCAGCGTGGTGAGGGTCTCGTCCACACCGATGTAGGCCTTGAGCATTGCCGGGACGCCAGCCCAAACGGCGCCCGCCGCAATACCCAACGCGATGGCCGTCGGTAGCAGCATGGCCGGAGGAATGGCGTCCGCCATGAACAGGGCCACCCAGGCTGCCGCGACCCCACCCAGGGTCAGCTGGCCTTCCGCCCCGATGTTCCAGAATTGCATGCGAAAGGCGATGGAGACGCCCAGACCGGTGAGCATCAGAGGAATGGCCTTCACCAACGTCTCGGGGAAGTTCCGAAGAAAAGCCCCCCTGAACATGGCCGCGTAGGTCTCCAGTGGGTTGGCCCCAAAGGTCGCCAGTAGCAGGCTTCCCAGTATCAAAGATATAAAAAAGGAAATGATGGGCACCAGTACGATGGCCCAGCGGGAGATGGATTGACGTTTTTCAAAGATGACTTGCATTGTAAACTCCTTGCAGGCTTCGAGGGTGGGGTCTTCTCATGCGACGACCTCGCTGTAAGTGGCGCCGGCCATCATCAACCCCAAGGTTTCGATGTCCGCCTCCTCGGCGGGCACGATGCCCATCACCTGGCCTTCGTACAAAACTGCAATGCGGTCGGCGATGGTCATGAGTTCATCCAGATCCTCGGATATGAGGAGGATACCTGTACCCTGCTCCCGCTCTTTGAGAAGCATCTTACGCACGGCCTCTGTGGCGCCGACGTCCAATCCCCGCGACGGATAGACGGCTACCATGAGGCCGCCACAGGCATCGATCTCCCGGGCCAGAATGGCTTTCTGGATGTTGCCCCCCGACAGGAACTTGATGCGGGTTTGGGGCGAGGGGGTCATGATATCAAAGGTAGAGATGAGACTCCTGGCGAATTCCACGATGCGATTAGGGCGCAGGATTCCGCTTTCGGCCAGCGGAGGTTTGCGGTATCCCTTCATCGCCAGATTGTCGGCTACGGCCATATCGCCTACCGCGCCCATACCCACCCGATCGGCCGGGATGTGACTGACCCCGGCGCGTATGATCTCCAACGGTGTCCGCTGGGTCGCGGCCTCGCCCCGAATCATGATCTCCCCACCGGCGAGCTCTCGCAGCCCGGTGATGACCTCCGCCAGTTGGCGTTGACCATTACCGGCCACCCCAGCAATACCCAGGATCTCACCCTCCTGGATCTTCAGGGAGATTCCACGCAGTGCCGGCAGGCCCTTGTCATCCAGCGCCCGGACGTTCTGAAGTTCCAGTACGACGTCACCGGGTGTGCAGACCTTCTTATCCAGGCGGAAGAGCACTTCCCGCCCTACCATCAGCCGGGCCAGCTCTTGCTGTGTGGTGTCGGCAGTATCCTTGACCGCGATCTGCTCACCACGTCGTAACACCTGGACGCGATCCGAGAAAGCGAGGACCTCCCCCATCTTGTGGGTGATAAAAATGGCC
>JBNGDR010000327.1:0-2825 GCA_049975685.1 Anaerolineae bacterium | reverse complement strand
ATCCAAACTCGACACACGGGAGAAACGGCAATGATCACAGTCGTTATCGTAGACGATCATCCCGTCGTCCGCGCCGGGATGCGTGCGGTGCTGGAGGCTGCCGAGGACGTCGAGGTCGTGGCGGAGGGCACCACCGGGGCCGAAGCTCTGAACCTGGTAGATCATCACCGCCCTGACGTGCTGGTACTTGACGTCAATCTGCCCCATATGAGTGGTCTGGACGTGGCTCGTCATCTGAGCAAGCGAGAGACCTCCACGGCTGTCCTTGTACTGACTGTGCATGACGACCGCCAGACGGTCTTTGGTTTGCTGGAGAGTGGCGCTGTCGGCTACGTGCTCAAGGACGAAGCCCCCGAGACGTTGGTGAGGGCCGTGCGGGCAGCCGCGCGTGGCGAAAGCTGGCTCAGCCCCTCGATAGCCCGCGACGTAGTACGACGAGCGGTTGACACCGATACCAACTCTCACGAGCCACCTCCTTCTACCCTGACACCCCGGGAGAGGGAGGTGCTCTGCCTCCTCGCTCAAGGTCTGGATAACACCACCATCGCCGAGCGGCTGGTGGTGACCAAGCGCACCGTTCAGAACCACGTCAGTACTATCTACGGTAAACTGGGCGTGGAGACGCGCACCCAGGCGGCGCTCTACGCCATCCGCCGGGGGTTGGTTGAAGTCTAGGCGGTGTCTATGAACCTTGATGCTACCTCGGATCCGGCTCCGTTCCCTCTCCGTTTGCTTTTCGCCCTGCTTTCTCTCGTTGTTCCGGCTCTCGTCGCCTACGATCTCTACTTCCAATTGAGCACTCCGGCCCTCGATTTCACAGTGGACGCGGAGACAGGTGAGATCCTCCAGGTCACGCAAGAGAGCTTTGCCGATTGGGCCGGGCTGCTACCGGGGGATGTCATACTGTCGGTGGACGGGGTTCCTTTTCCTGAATGGTCGCCTCCGGCGGTGGAGAATTACCCGATGACCGTCCGGCGCGGCGATGAGCAGCTCTCCCTGGAACTGCCGGTACTCCTTCTGGCAAGAATTAATCGCATGTCGCTGATCAGTGGATCACTCACGGCCCTGGTCTTCTGGGCGAGTGGTGCAGTGCTGGTTTGGCGTCGATTCCGACGCCAGGAGGTGCGTCTTCTCTTTGTGGCAGCACAGTCCATGGCGGTCGCCGTGCTCTTTCTGCTGGCACACCCCGGTGGGACCCGTTTGCCATGGATGACGCACCTCAGCGTCGCCTGCTTTCAATTGGGAGCTCCTTTCCTGCTCCATCACATCACAATCTTCCCTCTCCGTTTCCAAACCTCATCCTGGTGGCGCCGGGGGGTGCTTTTGCTTTACGGTCTTACTTTCCTGGTGATAGTTGTAACCTGGCTTTCGGATGACGTCTGGCTTCAATGGGGTGTACTCTGCGCGAGTCTGGTGGTGCTGGCTGCAATTTGTCTGCTGGTTTACGTTTACACCCGGCATGCCTCCCCTGCCCATCGCCGGCGCCTGCGGTTGATTCTTTTCGGGGATCTGGCTGCAGGTCTGATCGTGGTCATCTTCTATCTTCTTCCTGCAATATCAGGGATTACCCTGGACTTTCCCCGCTGGATCTCGGGCTTTTTTCTCATCCTCGCACCCCTGGGCTATCTGGTCGCCACTATCCGCTATCGGCTCTTCGAGATCGATCGGTTGCTCAACCGTGCCATCGTCTACGTACTCCTCTCGCTGGGAATTCTAATGCTTTATCTGGGACCGATGCTGCTTATCTACCGTTATCTGCCCGGCGATCTCTTGATTCAGCTTCTGCTCGTCTCCGCGCTGACCCTGCTGGTGGGGTTGAGTTTTGACTGGGTGCGTACCCGGGCGCAGCAGTGGGTGGATCTTTTCTTCTACGGCGGCTGGTACGATTATCCGGTTGTCGTGGAGGAGGTGAGTAACACGTTGGCCCGCACCGTTGAGCGTGAGGCGTGGGTGCATGTTCTAACTCAACGGGTGCCGAGGTTGATGCGGTTGCGTGAAGCCCATCTGCACAGCGGTGATGACCTCCCCTCACCTGGGTCGGCCTCGTCGTCCGCCTATCTCCGGTTTCCCCTTAGCTTCCAGGGTCAGGTACACGCCGTGTGGATGGTGGGTTCCCGGCGTGACGGCGATGATTTCACCGCCACCGATCGGCGTATCCTGAATACACTGGCCCGTCAGGCCGAGATCTCTCTGGGCAACGTGCTTCTCGTAGAGGCGCTACGACAGCGGTTGGAGGAGATCCGCGAGGCGCAACGCCGTTTGCTCCGCTCGCGGGAGGAGGAACGGGCACACCTGGCCCGGGAGTTACACGATGGTCCCATTCAGCTGCTCGTGGGCCTCAACTTGCAGCTGAGGCTGCTTGGTGATCAGGCCGAGGTGGATTCGTTGTTGTTGAAGGAATTGCAGGCCATCCGCATCGAGATCCGGCGCCTGCTCTCCGATCTGCGTCAGGTTTGCTCCGATCTACGCCCGCCGATGCTGGATACGCTGGGGCTGGGTGCCGCCATCCGGGCGTTGACCGAGGCGTGGTCGAAACAGGAGGGGGTGGCCGTGAGCCTCGATCTGCCCTCCGACAATGCACTTCGCACCTTGTCGCCGGAGGTCGCTGTAAACTTGTACCGGGTGGTACAAGAGAGTCTGACCAACGTTGCCAGGCACGCGGAGGCCGAACAGGTTATTATTCGTTTGCGGCTTGAGGATGAGAGTCTGAGCCTGACCATTCAGGATGATGGGCTAGGTTTCACCCTTCCGGCTTCGCTGGACACGCTGCTCGCCGAGGGACACTACGGATTGGTGGGAATGCGCGAACGCGTGGAACTCATCGG
>JBNGDR010000326.1:0-2845 GCA_049975685.1 Anaerolineae bacterium | reverse complement strand
CACGATGGGGAAGGATAGGGGTTAGCGAAGGTTGACATGCACGTTGCCTTGAGCGGTTGGTTCTGGAACCGTCCTGATACGGGGAGCGGACAGTATCTCCGCCATCTGCTGGAGAGTCTGTTACATCTCCATCCTGAAGCAGATTTCACCCTCATAGCGCCTCCCGCGCATGTTGCGGCAACCCAGGCGTTACCGGGTGTGCACTATCTTCCCGTTCAAACCTTATCAGGGCCGTTAGGCAAGGTGACGTGGGAGCAGGTGGCGTTACCCCGAGCGGCCCGCCGTGTGGGAGCAGACCTGCTTCACGTTCCCTATTGGGCTCCCCCTGTTGCTCCAACGGTACCGACCGTGATCACCGTGCATGATCTCATTCCCCTGCTGCTTACGCCCTATCGTGGTGGCCCTGGGGTGCGTCTCTACACCGCCCTGGTCGTGGGTGCCACGTCCCGCGCTGATTTGATCCTTACCGACTCCGAATCTTCTCGCGTTGACATCATGGACTATCTACGAGTGCCGCCGGAGCGTGTGATCTCCGTGCCGTTAGCCGTCGAAGTCGAGTATACCGCTGAGCCGGCTGCGGAGGATTCTGAGGTATTAGCGCGGCTGGGCCTGGCGCCGGGATACGTGCTCTACCTTGGGGGCTTCGACGTGCGGAAGAATCTAGAGGCAGTATTCGGTACCTTTGCCCTTGCGCACCAGGCCCTCGGCGAGGAGGCGCGTTTGGTTGTGGCGGGCCGACTTCCGGCGCAGGATACGGCCTTCACACCCCATCCGCAGCGGTTGGTGCGGGAGGTTGGTTTGAATGAGGAGGCGGTCCGCTTTGTGGGGTTCGTTCCTGAACGCGAGAAACCCGCACTCTACCGGGCGGCACGGGCCTTTATCTTCCCCTCGCGTTACGAGGGCTTCGGTTTGCCCCCTCTGGAAGCGTTGGCCTGCGGCGTGCCCGTGTTGGGTAGCCACGCAGCCAGTCTGCCGGAGGTGGTGGGCGCTGCCGGCGTGCTCACAGATCCCGAAGACATCGCGGGGATGGCAGGGGCACTGATCCAGCTACTGATAGATGAGAGTTTCTACACGAGGTTGCGGCGGCGTGCCCTTGAGCAGGCGGCGCGTTTCTCGTGGCAGGCGACGGCGGAGCGAACCTGGGACGCTTATCGGCGGGTGTCGCCGTGCTCTGGAGGATTCGGAGGACTAGGTGCCAACCAACATGCCCGCGATAAAGCCAATCACAAATACCGCGAAGAGAGCAAAGACGACGAGTAGTATCGTTGTGGTTTGACCCAATGGTCGTTCACCGGCGAAGAGACCGGCTTTGGCGCGGAGGTTAAGTCTTTCTCGTCCTGGCATAATTGCTGCTATCCACCTATCCAGGAAAGGGAAGGGTTTCTGACGCCGCTTCAGAAACTCCTGGATGCGCTTCGCCACATCATATTCCTCCTGGGCGGGTTTCCATGCCTCTAGGCCCCGAATTTCTACCTGCTTCGGCGAGAGTAGAAGTGAAAGATCTTTGTCGGGAGCTTGTATACAGAGATATCGGTAAGGACCGCCTGCCAATATTCGATTCGCGACTTTCGTGGGATCTTCTGCGGTGGGAATTCTGGTACAGTTTTTCTCCGTCAGGATCTCGATGGGCCCCAGGGCCATCAAAATCTCCAGCAGGTAGGCCAGATCGGTGACGTTTAGCGTTACCGGACCAAGAAACCTAAGGGATAGCGGTCGGCAAGGGGTGTCGGGGTGCCTGTTTGGATCCTCTCCCGCAATCTCATAGGCGTCGGACCATATGATGGTGGGCTTCAGTTTGTCTGCTTGACTCGTTGGCGGATGTTCTTGTGCGATGTAACGCCAGACCCGCTGGTAGGTCGAGCCCAATGCGTCGAAATCCTGGATGGAACGAATCCGGTATTTATCACCGTCAAACCTATCAACGGCTGTGTTAGTGAGTGTCTTGGTTGTCCTGGCGGGGGCCGCCACCAACAAGCGCACGTCTTTTTCCCAGGCTGCTGCTATGAGAATCAGACGATGTGGGGGGACGTTGACCCTCACTGCCAACTTCTCCAGAAGATCTTCCAGGTTTCCCGAATGAAACCCGGTGATGATAATCTGCAATTTTTTCCAGCCATGGCAATCTGGTGCTCCCTGCAGGAGATCCTCGCGCTGCAGGTTGGCTCTTCGTCTGGCGACTTCGTCGATCAAACAGCCCAGAACGTCCCTGCCGTCGCAGAAATTGATCAATGCTTTGGCAAGGGCTTTCGTGTCACTACAGCGGAAGATAGTATACTTGACACCGAGATCGAAGGCGATATCTTTCATCTCCCCCAGGCCAAATTCTTCCATCAGTTTTTTTCGTATCTGATATCGCTCGTAGTGTTCTAGTGCCATGTGGTCCCCCTGATCTTCCTGATGAGCTCTTTCACTCTATCCACTTCCTGGGAATCTCGAAAAAACGAATACCTTCATCTCCCCTCCGGAAAGATCCCCAGTCGGGGCCAGAGATACCCATATCCCATTCTCGCCCAGAGATTTCTCTGTCATTGCGATGAGATTCCCCACTCTTATCTGGTGGTTTGGGAGGTTTCGTGTTGGGTTTCCTTGGTTCTACGTCGCTGGTAGGTGCCAGACCGGAGAGCAACATTGCTATTCGCTCTATCATTTCTGATAGCTGGTGATAGGCTTCCTCACATTGGATTACCCGGCGCTGGTTTCTACGTTGTTGCCAGTAATCGCGGGCTACCATGAGGAGATTTTGCGCCTGGATGAAGTGATCTACAGCCTGTATACGTTCTTTTTGAACTTGTTGTTCGGAGCCTGATCCATAACGCAAAGTTGATGGTGAGCCACCACCTGTCTG
>JBNGDR010000325.1:0-2876 GCA_049975685.1 Anaerolineae bacterium | reverse complement strand
GAGTGATCTAGAGGTTGAAGGGAGTACCGGCCTTTCTCCTGCAGAAGCTAAACGTCGTCTGGAAGAATATGGTTACAATGAGTTGGAGGAGAAACCCCCTATCTCCTTCTGGGAGCGGTTGTGGCAGCAGCTGACCAGCTTCGTTGTCATTATCCTCATCGTTTCCGCCGTTATTTCCGCGCTTCTTGGTGACGTGATTGAAGCGGGCGTCATCATGGCCATTGTCGCGCTCAATGCGGCCATCGGCGTTATCCAGGAGAGTAAGGCTGAGGAAGCCCTTGCGGCGCTCAAGGAGATGGCGGCCCCGGATGCTAACGTCATTCGGGAGGACCGCCGGGTTACCGTTCCGGCGCGCGAGCTGGTTCCCGGTGACGTGGTGCTCCTCGATGCGGGTAGCATCGTCCCCGCCGATCTGCGCCTCATCGAGTCGGTGAACCTCAAGGTTGAGGAGGCCTCACTGACCGGCGAGTCGATGCCGGTGAACAAGCGAGCGGCCTCTGTCCTGGATCCGGATGCACCGCTAGGCGATCGTAAGAACAGCGCCTACATGAGCACTGTGGTCACCTATGGTCGCGGCAAGGGCATCGTCGTCGCGACGGGCATGGCGACGGAGATCGGGCACATCGCCCAGATGATCCAGTCCTTCGAAGAGGAACAGACCCCCCTTCAGAGGAAACTGGATGAGCTGGGTCGAATGTTGGGTATTGGCAGTCTCGCCATTTGTGGTCTTGTCTTCCTGATAGGTATCCTACGACCTCTTTTCGTAGGCCAGGCATTGACCATGGATGTGGCGATCGAGTTTTTCATGATCGCCGTCAGCCTGGCTATCGCAGCCGTGCCCGAAGGATTACCGGCTGTCGTTACTATCTGCCTGGCGCTGGGCATGCGCGAGATGGTGAAGCGTCATGCCCTCATTCGCCGGCTGCCCGCCGTGGAGACCCTGGGTTCGGCTACAGTTATCTGCTCCGATAAGACGGGTACTCTCACACAGAACCAGATGACCGTCACCCGGATCTATGCCAACGGACAGACCTATGAGGTGACGGGGCGGGGATACGCGCCGAGAGGACGCTTTTTGCGTGACGGTCGTGAGGCTGACCTTTCGGAGGAGTCGGTGCTGAAGCAGACTCTCTGGACGGCCATGTTGTGTAACGATGCCAATCTGGAGGATGATCCCGAAGCCAGAGATGGCTACCGCATGATCGGTGATCCTACCGAGGGATCGCTGGTCGTTGCGGCGGCCAAGGCAGGCTACCGGGAGAAAGAGCTGGAGACGTGGTATCCTCGGGTCTCCGAGATTCCTTTCGACTCGGAGCGCAAGCGGATGACGACCATCCACGATCTGGCACAGCCCCAGCCCGGAGCGCCTGGCCCCTTCCAGAAGAACGGCAGGGAGGGTTATCTGGCCCTGGTAAAGGGGGCGCCCGACATCGTCCTGGATCGGTGTTCCCATATAGAGACCAGAGAAGGTGTGGTGACGCTTACGGATAAGGATCGCGAGGGCGTGTTAGGCGCTAACGCCAATCTGGCTTCACAGGCACTGCGCGTTCTCGCCGTGGCCTATCGGAAGATTGACAGCGTGCCCGAGGAACCCAACCCTGATGATCTGGAGCGGGATCTGGTCTTTGTCGGCCTGATGGGTATGATAGATCCGGCGCGACCCGAGGTATTGCCTGCTGTGCAGAAGGCGCGGGGTGCGGGATTGCGCACTATCATGGTGACCGGTGACTACGCGGCCACCGCCGAGGCTATCGCGCACGAGCTCAGTATCATGCATCGGGGAGGACGGGTCATCTCCGGCCAGGAGCTGGAGGCCATGAGCGACGAGGAATTGCAGCACGCCATCCATGAGGTGGATGTCTTCGCACGGGTGGCACCTAACCATAAGGTCCGCATCGTGGAGGCTCTGCGCGCCCAGGATCACGTCGTTGCTATGACGGGTGATGGCGTCAATGACGCACCGGCGCTCAAACGGGCCGATATCGGCGTGGCGATGGGTATCACCGGTACTGACGTCTCCAAACAGACGGCGGATATGGTGCTCACCGACGACAACTACGTTTCTATCGTCAGTGCCATCGAGCAGGGGCGTATCATCTACTCTAACATTCGCAAGTTTGTCTACTTCCTGCTCTCGTGCAATATGGCGGAGATCGCTATCATCTTCATTGCGACGCTGCTGGGTTGGCCCACACCGTTGACGGTGATCCAGCTTCTCTGGTTGAACTTGCTCAGCGACGGCGCGCCCGCCCTGGCCCTGGGTTTGGAGAAGGGTGATCCCGACATCATGGACCGCCCCCCTCGCCCCCCCAAGGAACCTGTCATCAACCGGGAGATGCTGGCCGGTGTGATCGTACAGACCATCGCTATCACAGCGACGGTGTTGTTAGCCTACTGGCGCGGTCGCTATTTTTACGCGCCAAAGCTGGGTTACGACGTGACCAGTGATTTCGCCATTCAGACAGCCGAGACGATGGCTTTTGTCACGCTGGTACTTTCTGAGTTGCTGCGGGCGTACACGGCTCGCTCAGAGCGCTTCCCGCTCTTGCGGTTGGGTATTTTCACCAACAAGTGGATGCAGTACGCGGTTGGTTTCTCGATAGTTCTCTTGCTTGGCGTGGTCTATATCCCTTTCCTCCAGCCTATCTTCAACACCGTCCCGCTGAATCTGGAGGAGTGGTCACTCATCATCCCCATGGTTCTTATTCCCTCTGTGGCCGCCGAGATCCAGAAGTGGATCACGCGTGTGCGAACGCATCAGGGATAGCCATAGGTTGCCATAGAAGCGACGGACTGTTTAGCCAAGGATCATGGTGGACGACTTACCTTTCAGTACAAACTCTGAATCTGAACCTCTCTGTGAACAAGTGGAGCGG
>JBNGDR010000324.1:0-2890 GCA_049975685.1 Anaerolineae bacterium | reverse complement strand
AGATCTGGATCCAGATCTTCCAGAGGATTTGCTGTTGAAGCTGCATCGTGCCATGCTGCTGGGCCGTCGTTTCGACGAGCGGATGCTCAAGCTCCAGCGCCAGGGACGTATTGGGACCTTTGCTCCCATCAAAGGGCAGGAGGCTGCTCAACTTGGTGCTATCGCTGCGCTGCGGGGGTCGGATTGGATGGTTCCAGCCTTTCGGGAGACGGGGGCAGAGCTCTGGCGTGGCCGCTCGATGAAGAGTGTGCTTCTTTACTTCGGCGGCTATGAGGAGGCGGGTTACGTCCCCGAGGGGATGAACAATCTTCCCATTTCTATCCCTGTTGGATCACAGATGCTGCATGCAGTGGGGATCGGGTGGGGGATCAAATACCGTGGTAAAGATGATGTTGCCATCACCTTCTTCGGTGATGGTGCAACCTCGCAGGGCGATTTCCACGAAGCCCTTAATTTCGCGGCGGTTTTCAAACTCCCTGTTATCTTCCTGAACCAGAATAACCAGTGGGCTATTTCCGTGCCCCGCTCCTTGCAATCAGCGTCCAAAACTTTGGCCCAGAAGGCCCTGGGGCAGGGGATGCCCGGCATTCAAGTGGACGGCAACGACGTTCTGGCAGTCTACGTTGCTACCGCCGAAGCAGTTGAACGTGCCCGTGCAGGTGATGGTCCTACACTTATCGAGGCTGTGACCTATCGAATGTCTGTGCACACCACTGCTGATGATCCCTCCCGATACCGGGAGGAGGACGAAGTTACGGAGTGGGAGGAGAAGGATCCTATCAAGCGCTTTCAAATCTACCTGAAGGAGAAGGGACTGCTCGATGCTGATGAGATTGAATCCCTCGAAGAGGAAGTCGATAAGGAGATTCGGCAGGCTATCAAAGAGGCCGAGGAGGAGATGGAGAAACCCGTCGATCCGCTCCTGATGTTTGAGCACATCTACGCGGAGAAGCCCCCCTATCTTCAGGAGCAGGAAGAAGAGTTGAAACGCGCGTTAGCGGGGAAGGAGGCGTGACCATGACAAAGATGACGATGGTACAGGCGTTGAACACGGCCCTTCACCAGGAGATGGAGAAGGACGATAGTGTTATTGTGTTGGGGGAGGATGTAGGTGTGGACGGAGGCGTTTTCCGGGTCACCGACGGTCTCTACGAGAAGTTCGGCAAGGATCGCGCCGTGGACACTCCGCTGGCGGAATCGGCCATTGTTGGTATGTCCATCGGTATGGCAGTCTACGGACTGCGTCCCGTCGCGGAGATCCAATTCTCCGGTTTCACCTATCAGGCTTTTCACCAGATAGAGCAGCACGCTGCACGCATTCGTAATCGCTCACAAGGGCGTTTCAGCGTGCCTATGGTGGTACGCATGCCTTACGCGGGCGGCGTTCGCGCCTTGGAACATCACTCCGAGAGCCGTGAAGCCTATTACGCACACACGCCGGGGCTCAAGATGGTTATTCCCTCGAGTCCGAGGAACGCGCGTTCCCTGCTTCTGGGTGCCATCCGCGATCCCGATCCGGTGATCTTCTTTGAACCTAAGTCCATCTACCGGGCTTTTCGCGAGGAGGTTCCCGAGGAAGAGGAATCTTTGCCCATTGGCAAGTCTCAGATTGTGCGTGAAGGTGAGGACATTACCCTTATCTCCTACGGCGCCATGATGCGCCCCACACTGGATGCCGCCGAACAACTCGCGGAAGAGGATGGTGTCGAAGTTGAGGTGATTGATATCCTGACTATCTCTCCCCTCGATCATGAGCTTTTCACGGAGTCCGTGCGCAAGACAGGGCGCTGTGTTATCGTGAATGAGGCCCCGCGCAGTTTCGGCCCTGCCGCCGAGATTATCGCTCGCCTGAACGAGAAATCCTTCTGGTATCTGGAGGCTCCTATCAGGCGTGTGACGGGTTTTGACGTTATCTTCCCGCTCTTTGCCCGCGAACAGGCCTATTTGCCGGACACCGAACGGGTATTGAGCGCGGCGCGTGAGACGTTAAGCGTAAGATCATAATGCGTGATGCGCAGCGCAATGACTGAAATGTCCACTGTGCATTGCGGATTGCGCTCACTCTTGTCCTGAAAGGAGAAAGTGTATGCCAAAGGAATTCAAGCTCCCTGATCTGGGAGAAGGTATCCACGAAGGCGAGGTTATCGACGTCAAGGTGGCCCAAGGGGATCAGGTGAAGGAAGATCAGACCATCCTGGAGGTGGAAACGGACAAGGCTGCGGTTGAGATCCCCTCGCCCTATAGCGACGTGGTGACGGCGGTCAATGTCGAACCCGGTGACGTCGTTCATGTGGGCGATGTCATGATGACCTTCGGTGGCGTGGGCGACAACGTCCCAGGCGAGGCGGAAGAGGCCGAGGAGGCCGAGAAAGAGGAAGCCAAGGCCCCGCCCGAGAAAGAGGAGGCCGAGGAGCGCAAGCCACGGGGTGAGCCCAAACGTGAGGGTGTGGTTCCTGCCGCACCGTCAACGCGGCGTATTGCGCGGGAGCTCGGTGTGGATCTGCATGATGTTCCGCCCAGCGGTCCCGGCGGTCGGGTGACCACCGAGGATGTGCGTGCCTTCGCCGAGGGTGAGAAAGAGGGCCCGCCAGAACGCGAGGAGAAACCTGAAGAGGCAGGGCGTCCGTCGGCTTTGTTAGGCGTGTCCACGAGAGTGGAGGCACCATCGTTGCCCAATTTCGAGAAGTTCGGCCCTGTTGAGCGCGTTCCGCTGCGTTCCGTGCGGCGGGCCACCGCGAAACAGATGGCGCTTTCCTGGTCACAGATTCCTCACGTCAACTCACAGGACGTGGCGGACATCACGGCTCTGGAGGAGTTCCGTCGCCGCTATAAGGACGCCATCGAAGAGAAAGGCGGTAAGCTGACGCTCACCGTCTTTGCGCTGAAAGCA
>JBNGDR010000323.1:0-2896 GCA_049975685.1 Anaerolineae bacterium | reverse complement strand
GGGGCCTGGGTGGATTGGCAGCTGGGTGTGACGGATACCTCGGCCGATTTCGTGGGGCAGGATGGTCGCTTCTACGAGTTCGAAGCTCGGGGCGTGGATAACGTGGGCAACGAGGAGTCCTTCACCGGCAGTCCAGAGGCGTGGACCACCACGGACACGAAGCCGCCGCTGTCCACGGTCAATCCCTTCCCCAACTCTCCCATCTCCAGCACCACCTTCACGGTGGCCTGGACGGGCGACGATGGTGGCGGATCGGGCATTGCCTACTACGATGTCCAGTACCGCTACAATGGCGGGGGTTGGGTGCTCTGGCAGGATCAGACCACCGCTACCAGCGCCGTCTTCGATGCATCGGTGACGGGCGATGGTGGCTATGACTTCGAGGTGCGAGCGGTGGACAACCTGGGACGGGTGGAGATGTTCCTGGATGAGCCGGAGGCCTCCATTATTGTGGACACCCAGCCACCCTTTGTGGAACCCCGGCTGTGGCTCCCCCTCGCGCAGAGATGAGTTCCCTGATCCCCGATCTCTGTGTTCCCTAGGAGGGTATAATAATGATACGCATATTGCTGGTAACCGATATACGCTTGATGGGTCACGTCCTGGCTTCGGTGCTGGAGGACGAGGACGACATCGAGGTCATAGGCATGGTGACCACCTTCTTGGATGCTTTGAGGGAGACCGCAAGGGCCGATCTCTTGCTCGTGACGACCAATCTACAGGACGATGGTGCCCTGCGACTCCTGAAGAGTTTGGTCACCTCCGTGACGACGACGAAAGCGGTTGTCATCGGCCTTAACGAGACCGTGGGCGAGATCTTGCCTTACGTTGAGGCGGGGGCGTCGGGATACGTGCTCAAAGACGATTCGGTGGAGATGCTCGTCGAGCGCGTGCGCGCCGTTTATAATGGTACGCCCGTCATCTCTCCTCATATCGCATCGGCGCTCATGTCGCGCGTGGCCAGGCTGTCCAGCTTCTGTGATGAAGCTGAGACGGCCTTGGGGGAAAGAACGGAAACCCTTTCGCCGCGTGAGCGGGAGGTGTTGATGCTTGTTGGGCAGGGATTGACCAATCAAGAGATTGCCGAAGCCCTCTTCATCGAGATGGGAACCGTCAAGAATCACGTGCACAACATACTCGAGAAACTTCAGGTCGATAGCCGGGAAGAGGCTGCGGTCTGCATACCCTTCGTAGAAACGAAACCAGACGAGATGGTCCTGGAGAATTAAGTGTGACGATTTGCATATTCTAGATAACGAATATAATAAATATAAGGTGTCTGATGGTTTCACAGGTTGCAATGTGAGGTATGTTCCCTCGTAGGCGGCCCATGTGGAGCGGATGAGACACCAAGGGAGGGGGATCCCCACGAGCACACGTTTTTCAGTGCATCGTTATCCCCTGGATAACAACAGACAGCGTTAATGCATCCTCAGCATGAAAGGAGAGTTGTGGCAGTCACCTATTTGAGCCAGGATCTCACGGATAAACCCGTTGTTAGCCTCACCAACGGCGAGATTATTGGCCACGTCAAGGATCTATTTATCGATCCCGTAGCCTATGAGATCGCCGCCCTCATCACGTCGAAGGGTAGCTTGCTGAAGAGACGGATCCAGGCCATTCCTCGGGAGCAGGTTAAGGTCTGGGGCCAGGACGTGATCCTGGTCAGCGGCCCCGACGTTGTCGTGGAGGAGAAAGAGCTCCCCGATGCCAAGAAATGGTTGACCCTCTCCGGCGAAGTCAAGGGACAGGAAGTCGTCGACAACAATGGTGTCCGTATTGGTGAGCTAGGCGACCTGGTGGTCGATACATCTGGAAAGATCGTCGGCTACGACCTCGCCCACGTTCACGTGGAGGGCCCCGTTGCAGATTCAAAACGTATACCGGTAGCGGCAACACGTTCCTTTGGTGATGACGTGTTGTTAGTGGAGGCGGAAAGTTTAACATAAGCGTATCTATTTCACATATTCTAAGGAGGTTAGACTATGGCAAAGGTTGCAATCAACGGTTTGGGTAGAATTGGGCGCGCAGCACTGAAGATCATCATGGAGACGCCCGAGCTGGAGCTGGTGGCGGTGAACGATATCGCCCCCCCCGAAAACCTGGCGTATCTGCTCAAATACGATACAGTCTACGGTCGCTACGACAAGTCGGTGGAGATAGAGGAAGGGTTCCTGGTCATCGGTGGCGAGAAGATCCACTTCCTCCAGGAGCGCGATCCCGCGGATTTGCCCTGGGAAGAGCTGGGCGTTGACATTGTCTTCGAGAGCACCGGCTTCTTCACCAAGAAGCCCGATCTGCAGAAACACCTCGACGCCGGTGCGAAGTTCGCCATCCTTTCGGCACCTGCCAAGAGCGAGGGTATCGCCACCATCGTGCACGGTGTGAACAAGCCCGATGGCGAGGTCCAGATGCTCTCCTGCGCCAGCTGCACCACCAACTGTATCACCCCCGTCGTGGAGATCATCGGGCGCCGCCTGGGCATTCAGAAGGCCATCATGACCACCATCCACGCCTACACCTCCACGCAGGCCATCGTGGATGGGCCGAGCAAGAAGATCCGGCGTGGACGGGCGGCAGCCGCCAACTTTGTGCCCACCACCACGGGTGCGGCCATCGCCACGACCAAGGTCCTCCCCCAGTACGAGGGCAGGTTCGACGGTGTGGCGGTCCGGGCGCCCATCCCTGTGGGTTCCATCGCCGACATCGTCTTCCTGGTTGAGCAGGACACCACCGTGGAAGAGGTGAACGCCATCCTGGCCGAGGAAGCGGAGACCCCCAAGTACAAGGGCATCTTCGCCGCATCCGATGAGCCTCTGGTCTCTTCGGACATCGTCGGCCTACCTCTGGCCTCCATCGCCGATCTGGGTATGACCCAGGTGGTGGACGGCAACAT
>JBNGDR010000322.1:0-2902 GCA_049975685.1 Anaerolineae bacterium | reverse complement strand
GAGCAGGACAGCACGCCACGACGACATAGCACGCGCACCAGGTGGAAGAGCCCCAGGCCGCAGAGAAAGCCGAGGCCGATGTTGGTACCTGCGGAGACTCCGGCCGTGACCAGGGCCAGGGCGAGGGGCCAGCCCCGCAATTTAATAGTAGGAGCGCCCAGCTGAATGCCGACGAGAAAGAGCATCCCACCCACCAGAGCCATGGGAAAGGCGACCATCACGTCGGCGATGGAGCGGCTCAGGAACAGGCCGATCCCGATCTCGATGAGCCCTTCCATGATCGGGGTGCCCCCGGTGCGCGCGCCGAAATAGTACTGGGCCGCCAATCCGCCAGCCCCGTGACACATGGGCATGCCGCCGAAGAAGGAGGCCGCGACGTTCATCACGCCCATGTTGAGCATCAGCCGCCGCTCGCTCACCGACGTCTCTGGGAAGTAGTCCTGGATGGTTGTGGCCGTTGCCATGACGGCGTTGGTCACCGAAAGAGGGATCTGGGCAAAGCCCGCCAGGAGCATGGCCTGCCAGACATCGGCGAGATGGGGTATGGTCAGGGGCGGCAGCGTAAAGGCAAGCCGAAGCTCGCCAAGATCGCCGCGCCAGGCAGCCAGGCCCACGCCCAGCACGATGAGCACTATAGAGGCCGGAGCGTAGCGGTTCTGGCGTAGGACGAGAACGATGACGACGGCCAGCAATCCCAGCAGCGGGGCGGGCGCCATCATCTTGAACGCCTGCCACCCCAGCGTGAGCCCCAACGCCAACTGGATGCCCCGCACGATAAAGGGCGGTGTCCAGGCTATGAGCTTGCGTAACAACCCCGTGACAATCAAGAGGAACCAGGTGAGGCCCATGCCAAAGCCCGAGGCGTAGATCAGAGAGGGGGACCATCCCTGCCCAATCGCCACGGCTGCGATCACCTTCTTGGGTTGCAGCGGCATGGGCAGCCGGTAGATCAGACCCAGGGCGACGTTCGTCAGCCCCAGCATGACGAAGAGCCCAGCAGGATCGAGCCCGTTCACGGCGATGTAACCGACGGCCAGCGGAAAGAGCGTGCCGAAGTCGCCCAGGGAGCCGCCCAGCTCGCGCAGGTTAAACTCGAAGTCCCGGTTTACCCCGCCCACTTCAGCCTTTAGCTATCCTTCATCCTTTAGCAACTGTCGCCGGTAGAGTTGCCGATAGATCACATTCTGAGCTATCAGCGTTTCGTGTGTCCCTTCACCTACGATGCGTCCTCCCTCGACCACCGCGATGCGGTCCGCCTGGCGCAGGGTCGAGAAGCGGTGCGCGATGATGACCGTCGTGCGGTCGCGGCGGATCTCTTCCAGGGCTTGTTGGATCTGGGCTTCGGTGTAGGCGTCCACGTTCGCCGTGGCTTCGTCCAGCATAAGAACGCGAGGGTCGGCCAGCAGGGCGCGGGCGAAGGCGACCAGCTGCTTCTGCCCGCCCGAGAGTCTGGCCCCCAGCTCCCCGACCTGACTCTCGTAGCCTTTCGGTAGACGAGTGATGAAGTCGTGAGCCTGGGCGCGCCGCGCCGCCGCCTCGATGTCTGCGTCACTGGCTTGCGGGTCGCCGTAGCGGATGTTCTCGCGGATGGTGTCGGCGAAGAGAAAGACATCCTGGGGCACCAGAATCACCAGGCTTCGCAGATCCTCGAAGGCGATACGCCGCACGTCGATGCCATCAATGCGCACCGCGCCCGCCTGGGGATCGTAGAGACGGGCCACCAGCTTGCACAGCGTGCTCTTTCCCGCGCCGGTAGGACCGACCAGGGCCAGGGTTTCCCCGGCCTCCAGGTGGAGATCTACGTCATGCAGCACGGGTGTATCCTCGTAGCCAAAGATGACGTTCTCCAGTGCCAGTGCCCCTCGAAAGCCGTGCGCCGGTCGCTCAGGCTCCAGGGGGGCGACGATCTCAGGTTCTCGTTGGAGATAATCCACGATGCGATCCAGAGCCGCCGCCGCTGCCTGGAAGGTATTGTAGACCAGGCTCAGCTCGCGGAGAGGGCCGAAGAAGCGGTAGACGTAACCGAGGAAGGCCAGCAGCACGCCGATGGTGAGGGATCCCTGGGCTACCAACGTCCCGCCGTATCCCAGGACGAGAGCAACGCCCAGCATGTTGGTGATGGTCATCGTCGGGAAGACGGCGGCGAAGAGCAGACCTGCCCGGAGATTGGCCTTCATGTTCCGCAGGCTCAGGCTCTCAAATTGCTCGACGGTGAGCGATTCGCGGGAGAGCGACTGCACGACGCGCATTCCCGCGACGTCCTGTTCCACCCGCGTGTTAACCTCTGCCAATGCTTCCTGCACCTGCCCGTAGGTCTTCCGCATCGCCCGCCCCAGCAGGCTCATGCTCAAGATCACGACGGGCAGTGATACCAGGGTGACCAACGTCAGCCGCAGGTTCAGCGAAGCCATGATGGCGATAATGCCCCCCAGGGAGAGCAGATCGTTGAGGAGATTGAGAATCCCGCCGGAGGCGATCTCGGCGACGGCGTTGACGTCGTTGGTGAGCCGGGACGCGATCTCGCCCACCCGCGCCTCGTCGTGGAAGGCCATCGACTGGCGGAGCACGTTGTCGAAGAGATCCCGGCGCAGCGCGTAAACGACGTGCTGTCCTATCCACGAGGAAAGAATCCCCTGCCAGTAGACGGCGAACCAGTAAACGCCGGTGACCACGAGATAGAGCAGCGCGATGAGCGTCAGACCGCGCAGATTCCCCCGCGCAATCATGGTATCCACGGCTACCTTGAGCAGATACGGCATGCTCAGATTGGTGGCCGTGACCCCCAGGGTGGCCAGTATTGCCAGTAAAAGGCGACCCCGATATACCTTGAGGTAGCGCCAGAGCGTCACCAACGCCTGGCGGTTGAGATCGGAGAAGCGGAAGGCCTGAGCTTCCCCCTCGC
>JBNGDR010000321.1:0-2904 GCA_049975685.1 Anaerolineae bacterium | reverse complement strand
CTGCGTCTGGCGGCGCTCTTCTGGCCCGAACGTCCGGAGACCCTGGCACGCCGGGCTCTCTCCAACACGTTGTGGCAGATTCGCTCCAGCCTGGGTGAAGCTGCTGAACGATTGACTACCGATGGCGAGGACATTATCTTTCATCTTGATGCAGACGATTGGTGGGACGTGGCAGAGTTCGAGGAATTGCTTGAGTCGTCTTCCGAGCTTCCCCTCGCCTCCCGGATAATGGATTTGCAGGCCGCGCTGGGTCTTTACCAGGGCGATCTCCTCACCAGTCTTTACGAAGACTGGTGCCTTCTGGAGCGGGAACGGCTGCGGGAACGTTACTTGCGGGCGTTGGAGCAGTTGCTCATGCTTCTGAAGCGGCAGGGTGCTTACGATGAGGCTCTGATCGTCGCCAGCCGTCTCGTCACCGCTGATCCTCTTCGAGAGTCAGCCCATCGTGAGCTGATGCGCCTTTATCATCTATTGGGGCGTCCCAGGGCGGCCCTGCTTCAGTTCGAACGGCTCCGGGCACTGCTGACTGAGGAACTGGGCGTGAATCCTACGCCGATGAGCATGACCCTTTATAGGGAGATCGCTGCCCATCTGGAGGAGTCCGCTGCCCCCTACCTTCCTGTTGAGGTGCAACCACCCCTGCTAGGGGATTTGAGCCATTTGCCCCTCGTAGGGCGTCAGGAGGAGCGTTCCCGATTGTTGCATGCCCTCAAGGCTGCACTGCAGAGTCATGGGGGGCTGGCCGTGGTGCGGGGCGCGGCAGGGGTGGGCAAGACCCGTTTGGTACACGAACTTATCGCCGACGCCGAGTGGCGTGGCTTTCAGGTAGGATTGGCCAAGATCGCACCACTGGGCGCGGTACCTCCCTACCAATTGCTGCGGGAGGCTCTCTCCTCGCTGCTTACGCCGCTGCGCATCTCCCAGATGGTAGGGATGGTGGAGGATCGATGGCTTAGTGCATTGGTACCGCTTTTTCCCTTCATCCAGGAGCAATTGCCTGATCTGCCACACCTCCCGCCCCTCGATCTTCACGCCGAGTGGCGGCGATTGTGGGAAGCGTTGGCGCATTGTCTGCAAGCCTTGGCTTCCATCACACCCTTACTGTTGGTGCTGGAGGATGTTCATTGGGCCGACAACGCCTCGCTGGCTGCACTGCCCCACCTGGCGGGCCATCTTGCCGATGTGCCATTGCTGTTGGTGCTCACAAGCCGCGTCGTCGAGGCCCACGAGCGCCCCTTGGTTCTGGAAATTTTGGAGACGGCCGGACGAAATGCTCCATTAACCCGTATTGATCTGTTGCCCTTTGCTCCCACGGAGCTCACCGCATTGCTGCAACGGGCTCTGGCGATGGAATTGCACGATACAGCATCAAGCCCTTTCATCGAGCAGCTTGTTGCTTCCACCGGAGGCAACGTACTTCACCTTCTGGAGAGCTTGAAATTGATGATGGAGCAGGGGACATTGATACAGGAGGCAGGCGGGCATTGGATCTTCCCCGAGGTCACCACTTCTCTGCATGTTCCCACTTCCGTGAGAGGGTTGATCGAAGAACGCGTGGCGCGCCTTCCCGCAGCTGCAAAGGAAGCCTTGGATCTGGTGGCCGTTCTGGGTGAGGATGCCGATTTCGACGTGCTCCTAGCAGGGAAAATGGTATCGGCAGAAGATCTGCCAAGGCACCTGGAGCGGTTGCGGCAGCGGGGTTTCCTTCGCCAGACTGAGACACACTATCGTTTTGCCCATGATCTGGTGCGTATGGGGGTATATGACACTCTTACGATCCGGCATCGACGTGAATTGCACCAACGGGCCGGAGAGGCGATTGAATCCGTTGACCGTACCCGAATTGAGTCCCTGGCTTATCATTTCACGCGGAGTGAACAGTGGGATAGGGCTGTCAAATATAACAAAGAGGCGGGCGACGAAGCTCGGGCAGTCTACGCCAACGATGAGGCGGTAGCACATTATACGCAGGCTATGGAAGCTCTGGAGCAACTTCCCAGGGCACCTAATCTGGATTTGTGCTTTGATCTGCATCTGGCGTGTGAGACGGTCTATGCGCTTTGTGGGGCGCGTGAGGCACAAGCAAAGGAACTGATGATATTGGCTGACCTAGCTACAACCCTGGGCGACGCTCAACAGCGCGGGGAGGTACTTCTGCGTCAGGCACACTATAGGGAAGCCACGGGTAACTACCAGGGTGTCGTCGAAGTGGCAAAAGAGGCGGCTGCTATGGGTATATCCCAGAATCTGGTTAAACTTGAGACGGAGAGTCGTCTTCTGTGGGGATTGGGATTGCGTCGTCAGGGAAAATATGAAGCGGCTCAATCACAGTTTGAAGATGCTCTTGAATTGGCACGATCTGCGCAGTTAGAGACGCTCGAAGCCAACATCTTGCGTAGCCTGGGAGTCTTGCTTGCTTATCGAGGGCATTATCATGAGGCTCAGGAGCATCTGAGCACAGCGCTGCGGCTTTATCGTGATACGGATGATCGGCGCGGGGAGGCAGAGACACTCAATAATCTAGGTGGGGTAGCCGATTATCTGGAGGATTTCGCCAGTGCACAAGCCTGGTATAGAGACTCGTTGCACGTCTGTCAGGAAATTGGCTATAGACGCGGCGAAGGCGATGCACTTAACAACCTCGGTGTCCTGGCTGATGGGGTAGGTGATTATCAGGCGGCCAGAGATTACTACGAACAATGTCTTCGAATCTATAGAGAGATCAACTACCGTCAGGGCGAGGCCTGGGTGCTGGGGAATCTGGGTTACCTTTTCGACGTGTGTGGTGACTATGAAGAGGCGCGTGCTCATTATGAAGCTGCTTTAGCTACTGCCCGTGAAGTTGGGGACCGCCAGAGCGAAGCTGCCAGCCTGGCTGATATGGCGCTCTTTCTCCACCACAGC
>JBNGDR010000320.1:0-2908 GCA_049975685.1 Anaerolineae bacterium | reverse complement strand
CGTTGTTCCTGGCATGGAAGTCGTCCAGACTCAGGGTGACGACGTTGGGTCCGACGCCCTCCCCCACCGTCCAGTCGGAGAATTGGGTGACGTTGGTGCGGCTGATGATGGTGGTGCCGTAGATGTACTCGGCACTCTCTCCACAATCCCAACCGCTGTCCGTCCAGTGGCATAGCTTCTCGTCGCCGGTGACATTGGATATCTCTTTCTCAGCTACTCGCGTCTCTCCACGAAGAAGGGGCGCATCATTTCGTTATCCTCGTGTTCCAGGATGTGGCAATGCCAGACGTACAGCCCCGGCAGGTCAAAGGTGGCGATGATGCGCGTGATCTGGTCGGGGTTGGCGATGACCGTGTCCTTCCAGCCCATCTCTCCCGGCTCCGGTGGGATGGATTCACCCGTCACGTAGTCCATGGGGTCGGGCGGAGCGAACTCCTCTGGATCGAGGAGATACTGGGTCTGATCTTCCGTGAAAGCTTCCTTATCGAAGGGGAGGCGTTCGATGACCTGGAACATCACCAGGTGCAGGTGGATGGGGTGGGAGTCCTCCGTCAGGTTAACCAGCTGCCAGATCTCGGTATCGCCCTGCAGGGGCGTCTCCGTAAGCGCCTCATCCCACCCCAGGCGTCCTTCCTCCACCGTGCCCAGATCAGCCTCAATGGGAATATCAGCGATCTGCGCGACTTCCTCGTTGAGGGTAAGGTTGCGAACGACCTGGGCGTCCTCAAGACGCTCGATGTCGGGCAGAGAGGTGGGGATGGTCCCGGGGTTGCCCTGATCCGTCAGCTCCACGACGCGGAATTGCATGACTTGTCCCGTAGTCTCGGGGTTGGCCATCTCCTCCTCGGGTGCAGGGAGGCCGCCGAAGGGTGAATCGGGACCCCGGTTCAGCATCAGGATCTCGCCTCCAACCTCGAAGTTCGAGAAGTCGACGATGACGTCGGCGCGCTCGGCAGGTCCTAGAACCAGCTGGCCTGACTCGGCCGGCGCTCCCGGTAGGAGGCCGCCGTCGCTGCCGATCTGGTGGAAAGTGAGATCCTCGTCGAATTCGAGGACCAGAAAGCGGGAATTGGAACCGTTGAGGAGACGGAAGCGGTAGAGACGGGGCTCTACCTCCAGGTAGGGCCAGGTTCGCCCATTCACGACGATGGTATCCCCGAAGAACTCGGGGTTCCAGATGGGGGAAACCAGAGAATCCGGGATATAGGGTCCCTCGAAGCCGTCAAAGAACTCGCGGCTTGCCGGGTAGAAGAGGGAGCCGTCTTCGTTGAAGGAGCGATCCTGGATGACGATGGGGATCTCGTAGTAGCTCGTGTCCGGCGCGTCGCCAGCAACGGGCGCGGGTCCCGGCAGGTCCAGGCCATCCTCAACGTCGTCGCGCAGGAGCCAGAAACCGGCCATACCCGCGTAGACGTTGAGACGTGTCATGCCCATGGTGTGGTCGTGGTACCAGAGGGTGGTGGCCCGCTGGTCGTTGGAGTATTCGAAGACAGCCTCTCCCTCGGGCGCTGATTGGACCGTGCCATACTGAGAGCCCTGGGTGATGTACCCCTCGGGAATGTCAGCGGCATCTGGAAGATACCAGGCCTCCGGATAGCCGTCGCTCACCGAGCGTACGTGCGCCCCGTGCAGGTGGGTGATGATGGGAACGGGACCTTTGTAGGGCTCGGGGTTCTCACTGTGCGTGTCCGGTCCGCTGACGGGGTTCGCCCAGTGGAGGGTCTGGTCGATGGGGAAGAGGTGGGGCAGATAGCTGGGCTCCTCGGCTTCGGGGTCGTCGACGAGCTGGTTGGCCCACACGACGCGCACCCGCTCGTTCGTCCGTGCTTCAATGGTGAAGGCCGGGTAGTTGAAGGTCGAATCCATACCCTCACCCGGCAGCGGATCGCCCATCCGTCCGTAGCCGAAGACGGTGGTCTTGGGATAGTCGGAGGGTAGAATCTGCTGCTCGAACTGGCGGACGGCGATGCGATAATCCGTTGCCATCTCCCCTTCGCCCTCCCAATCGCTGCGTCCCTCCGGCTCCATGACGGGCGGGATGAGCAGCGGTTCGACGTACTTGGGGATGCTGGCTGCGTCCAGGGTAGGCCCCTCGGTCGGTGGTTCCTCTGTAGGTTCCGGCATCGGTTCCTCGGTGGGTGTGGATGTGGGTGTCAACATTGGTTCCTCGGTGGGCTCTTCTGTCATCTCCTCGGTCGGGGTGGCGGTAGGCGTGGGTGTAGGGGGCATGGGCGTAGCGCAGCCTACGAGGGCGACTGCGAAGATCAGACCGATCAACGCAATGAACACCCGCTTTCTTATCCTGAAAACGTCTCCTATCTTCATTTGTGATCTCCTCCTGGATGTGATATTGACTTGTCAAACGTGAGATGCGTGAAACGACTCCATGACGCTGGTGTGCTATAGTCTGTCGGTGGAGGTGTCTCCCACCGACCGTCAATATATTAGATACCTGTATTTTTAATGATAACATAAGAAAGCACTTCCTAACCGCCGAATTTGTTGGTAGACTCCAGGCTTGGGTTGGTTGGGTTGGCAGAGATGAGTTGCAAAGTCGTTACAATTTTGGACTGAGCTACACTGTGCTATAATGATTAGGTAAGCTCATCGAGATGAGATGGGCTCCTGGGTCCCTCTACTCTCCCATTTTGCTCACGTCGACCAGAATATCTCGCTTATTTTTGTCTCGATAGCTGGTGTTTTTTCTTATAATGTATTGGCTCCACTGAAATAATAGATAGCCTCACGCTAAGCCGCAAAGGACGCCAAGATTTTTAAAGTATACAAGAGTAAAATTAACTAAGATTGGCACTGATATTAAATATATTAATCTAAGATTTGAATTCCTTTGCGATCCTCGCGCCTTTGCGTGAGATTAAAGGTTTTTTCAGTGGAGTCTGTATTGGAT
>JBNGDR010000319.1:0-2914 GCA_049975685.1 Anaerolineae bacterium | reverse complement strand
GTTCTGGGAAGAGACGGCGCACGGCGGGGTCTTCAAGGCCATCCGCAATCTGGCCTACGCCACCAACGACCAGATCGTACGCAATACCATCACACCCGAGCGCGGGGGCTACTCCGTGGAGTTCATCGTCCAGGCGGGCGACGATTGTGCCATCACGCTCACGGTGGGAGAGTCGGGCAGCGCGAGATCAGAGGAGATCGTCACGCCCTTTTCCGGCTCCCACGCCGCTGCCCAGGATCGTTGGCAGCGATGGTTCAGCCAGGTGCCGCCGGTGGCGGAGCGCTTCCGCTTCACCTACGCGTACGCCTGGTGGATCATGGCCAACAATCTCATCAGCCCCCAGGGTAGTGTGACCTACGAGGCCATGACCCCTTCCAAGATCAACTACGTGGGGCTCTGGTTGTGGGATAGTGCCATGCACGCGCTAGCCTATCGTCACGTCGATCCCGAGCTGGCTCGCAACCAGTTGCGGGCCATGATCGCCGGGCAGCTGCCCGACGGCATGTTGCCCGATGCCATCTACGACGAGGGCGTCATCGCCGAGATCGATCATCCCATCCGCGCCGAGGTCACCAAGCCGCCTATCCTGGCCTGGGCCGCGCTCAAACTCCACGAGACCGATCCCGATCTGGACTTCCTCCAGGAGATCTACGTACCCTTGGTGCGCTGGAACGCCTGGTGGTTCAGCATGAACGACGACGACGTGGATGGCCTGGCTCAGTACAATCATCCCTATTCCTCGGGTCTCGATAACAGCCCGTTGTGGGATTACGGGATGCCCGTCGAAGCTCCCGATCTCAACACCTACCTCTGCGTGCAGATGGGGTCGCTGGCATTGATGGCCGAGATATTGGGCATGGAATCCGAGGGGGCCATGTGGCGCCGCCGGGCCGCCGCCATCGTCGAGCGGATGATCGCCGACTTCTGGGACCCCGAGGCCGGGGTCTTCCGGGCTCTGCTCAACAATGAGGAGCCCATCCCCGTGCTGACGCCCTTCAACCTCTACCCCCTCTGGACCGGCCAGCTCCCCGAAGATATCCGCGATCGCCTCATCAACCATCTGCTCGATCCCGATGAGTTCTGGGACGATTACGTCCTGCCGACGGTGGCCCGTAACGACGATCACTTCGAACCGGATAAGATGTGGCGGGGGCCGGTGTGGGTTAACATCAACTACTTCTTCGTCGAGGCCTTGCAGCAGATTGGACGTTCCGATCTGGCCCGGGAGTTGCGTGATAAGACGTTAGATCTCATCATGTCACATGCCAGCATCTACGAGTATTACCACGCGGAGACCGGCGAGCCGCCGCCGGCATCTGCCGATATCTTCGGCTGGACCGCGGCTGTCTTCATCGATCTGGCCATCCAGGCCAGTCAGGAGGAGGGGGAGACACCATGAACGCCAAGGATTCACCGGAAGAGAAAGAGGTACTGGAGTCCAAATTTCTGGCCGAACGCTCGCTCATTATCGTTGCGAATCGGGGGCCGGTAACCTTCAGGCGGACGGATGAGGGAGACCTTGAGTTCGAACGAGGGAAGGGGGGGCTGGTCACGGCCCTCATTGGGCTCTGCAATTACACCGAAGCCACCTGGATCGCCAGCGCGCGCACCGAAGCCGACGAGGCCTGGGAGAGCGGCGAGGTTCCCATCACCGAAGATCTCAAGATCAGGGTGCGCTTCATTGCGCCGGGTGAGACGGCATACGCGGATTATTACGGTGTCATCGCCAATCCGCTTCTCTGGTTCCTCCAGCATAGCATGTGGGACATTCCGCGTACTCCGGTCATCGATCGCGATACCTGGGACGCCTGGGAGGGCGGGTACGTCGCCGTCAACCATATGTTCGCCGAGGCCATTGTCGAGCAGGTGAAGGCCAGCGAGCGCCGTCCGCTGGTGATGTTGCAGGATTACCATCTCTACACGACGGCGCGCCCCGTCTGGATGGAGCTGGATCCGGGGGAGCGTCCGACAGTCCTGCACTTCATCCATATTCCTTGGCCCGGTCCCGAATACTGGCGTATTCTGCCGCCCCAGATGCGCGAGGCTATCCTCGATAGTCTCTGCGCGACGGATCTCCTCGGCTTTCAGACCAGCGAGGATGCTCTGAATTTCCTACGAACCTGCGAATCTCTTCTGCCCAACGCCCACGTCAAGTATCAACGGGGTCGGGTCTGGTATCGGAACCACCACACCTACGTGCGGGATTTCCCCATCTCCATTGATGTGGAAGCCCTGCGCGCGACGGCCCGCTCGCCGGAGGTGGCCGCCTACCGCGAGGAATTTGAGCAGCTTATCGGAGAGAATACCCAGCTGGTCGTCCGCATCGACCGCCTGGAGCCGAGCAAGAACATCCTGCGGGGTTTTCAGGCCTTCTCGGAGATGCTGGATCTCTACCCCGAGCATCGAGGAAAGGTCAAATTCCTGGCTCTCCTCGTACCCTCGCGGCTGGGAGTGGGCGAATACCAGGACTATCTCGATGAACTGATGGCCGCTGCCGGCCACATCAACGCCGCCCACGGCTCCAGTGATTGGGAGCCGGTGCGCCTCATCGTCGGGCAGAACTATCCCCGCGCCGTGGCTGCGATGCAGATGTACGACGCGCTCCTCGTAAACTCCATCGCCGACGGTATGAATCTGGTCGCCAAGGAGGGCTCCGTGGTCAACGAGCGGGATGGGGTGCTCATCCTCTCCGAACGTACGGGTGCCCGCCAGCAGCTGGAGAGTGGCGCGCTCATCATCCCCCCCTGCGATATCTACAACACGGCGCAGGCCATCCACGAGGCGTTGGTTATGCCTCGTAAAGAACGCCGGGAGCGTCTGCAGAGATTGCGTGCTATCGTGGAGGAGCAGGACATCACGGCCTGGTTGCACGATCAGCTGGCCATGGTCGCCAAACTCAAGCTCTAGCGGGGAG
>JBNGDR010000318.1:0-2923 GCA_049975685.1 Anaerolineae bacterium | reverse complement strand
GGTGAAGGTCGGCCTCGGCGTGGAGGTGGCCTTCGTTCCCTCCCCGGTCGCGTCGGACGACTGCGTCGGCGTGGCGGTTGCGGTAGACTCCCCACCTCCGGTGCCAGCCTCTGCTTCCGTCTGTGTGGGGGTGAGTGTCTCGGTCATCTCGGCGGGGATGGGCGTTTCGTTGCCATCGCCGCCCAGCCCGAGCACGTTCCAGGCGGCGATGGTGGCGCCGCCTCCCAGGACAACCAGCGCTAGCAAGGCGGCCAGTGCGATTACGATCGTGCGCTGCTGCGAAGTGAATCTTGACCACATGGCCCCTAACGAACCCAGTCCGGCCGCCACGGCGCCTGCACTTTTACCTTCGACCTCTGCCAGGATGACGGAGATATTGTCATAGCCGCCCTGTTTGTTTGCGGCAGCTATGAGCTTCTGTGCAGCGCGGCGCGGGGCATCATTTGTCGCCAATCGTGCGATCTCTGCATCGTTCAACATGTCGTAAAGCCCATCAGAACAGATGAGCACCCGGTCGCCGGGTTCCAGCTGTACGGGTGGGAAGATGTCCACCGGCACCGAGGCGACTGCTCCCAAGGAACGGGTAAGGATGTTCTTATCCGGATCAAGATCCGCATCTTCAGGGCGGATGAGTCCCTGATCAACCTTCTGCTGGGTTCGGGTGTGATCGCGGGTCTGCTGGTAGATCTTGCCATCACGGAGGAGGTAAACGCGACTGTCGCCCACGTTGGCGATATAGAGAGTCCGCCCATGGATCACGGCAGCCGACATGGTCGAACCAGCCTCATCCGTTCCGGTGCTTTGCAGGTATTGGGTGAGCGAAGCGTTAGCGTGCGAAACGGCCTCCTGGAGATCGGCAGCGAGATCGTTGCCGGGGAGCTCGTAGTAGCGCTCAACGGCACGTCGGATGGCCCACTGACTTGCTTCGCTACCGGCCTGTGCGCCCCCTACGCCATCGGCGACGATGAGCAGGTGCCCCTTGCGAGCCAGAGTCTCAGGTTTGGGCGTGTAGAAGGTGCCGTTTTCGGAGTCGGGGAAGATGGAATCCTCGTTGCCTTCGCGTTGCTGTCCCACATTGGTAGCGCCCCAGATCTCGATCTTCGGTGGGTCCTCGGTCGTGGTGGGCTGGGATGACATGGGGTGCGAATTGTTTCCAGATACGTTCATATCAACCTCCTTGTTCCGGCGTCGACGTCTGAGTGGTGGGAGGTGTAGGGGTGCGGGTGGGCGGTATGGGCGTGGCTGTGCTCGTTGGCTTGGGTGTGCTGGTGGCCTCCGCTGCTTCTGTGGGCGTGGGCGTGGGGGTGGTAGCGGCCTCAGTTGGGGTAAGGGGCAGGGTCTCTGCGGTCACAGCGGCGGGTACCCTGGGAGTAGGCGTGGACCGAGGGGGTGTTGGGTTCCAGTCTTTTGATAGACCGTAGACGCCGGCCGCGAGACCCGCTGTCACCGCTGCACCAGCGACCGTCCGCCGGACGAGGGCCGGCCAATCCCATGGCTTCCCTACCTCTGCGAGGGCTGCCTGCATCTCGGCTGCCGTCTGATAGCGGAAGGCCGGTCGTTTCTCCAGAGCACGCATCACGATATTCTCCAATGCTTCCGGTATGGAGGGCCGGATCTGGCGTGGGAGGATAGGGCGATAACCGGGGTCTAGAATGAGACCCAGGTTGTTGAAAGGTAGCTCGCCCGTCAACATCTCGTAGAGCACCACGCCCAGCGAGAAGATATCCGAACGCCCATCCAGGTTGGTTGCCCGGCCCGATAATTCCTGGGCATGCTCCGGGGATACGTATTCCGGCGTCGCAACGCCCAATTTGCCGAAACGAGGATGGTTGGGATCGCGGGCAATTCCGAAGTCAGAGAGGACGGCGCGCGGTACCGACGAACGGAGGAATTCCAGACGTCGCGGTCGGAAGAGAATATTCCCAGGCTTCACGTCGAGGTTGAGCACCGAGTGGTGGTGGATGTGTTCCAGGGCCGATGTCAGCTGGCGGGCGATCCCGACTACCTCCACCAGCGTCAGGGGACGCTCCGCCGACTGGGATTGACGGAAGACATTGGTCATTGTCGTGGTATGGGTGAGATGTTGCTCCAATGAACCACCATTTAGCAGCTCCATGGCATAATACCAACGCCAGCCAAAGGTGAAGCGTTCCTTGGCGGCATAGACAGGTCGGTGGTAGCCGGGCAGAGGGTAGATGCGGACGACGTTGGGATGGTCGAAGCGTCGCAGGTAGTCTGACTCGGCAACGAGCGCCGCCTGGTGTTCTTCGTCGGCGACCTTAAGCGCCAGGCGTCGTGGCATACCGGGGCGTCGGTACTTCTTGCGTACCTCCGCCTCACATATCTGCGCCATACCCCCGTGTCCCCGGAAGCCTCGGACCACCCGGTAGGGGCCGATGGTCTCCCCGGGTCGGAGGGGATCTTGTTCAGCGTGATTCACGCTCGCCTACTTCATACTTCACGTCTTCTGTGTCGACTTATTGCCCGTTAGGACGCCAGGGCTGTGTGGGTTCCTGGGACCCCTGCTGCTGGGGTGAGGCCGGCGGTGCGTATTCTGTCTTGGCAGGCGGTGGCTGTGGTGAGCGCGGTGCGCTGGAGCCGCTCAGACGACGCGTGGGGCCGCCCAGACGCTTGAACTGAATGCGAGACTGTCCCGCTTCGATGATGGAGTCGGGCGGCAATGGCACACGTTGCTGCTTTGGGATGGGTTGTCCGTTTAGCTTCGTCCCGTTGGTGCTGCCCTCATCCTGGATGAAGAACTGGGATTGCTCGGAGATGATGGAGAAGTGGGGGTTGGAGGTGAATTTATCATGCAAGGGGAAGTCGCTGAACTGTGGATCGCGCCCCACCTTGGCAATGGGGGTGGCTAGACGGAACTCCCGGCCAGCGTTGGGTCCTCCCACAACCACCAGCTTGGCGCTGG
>JBNGDR010000317.1:0-2927 GCA_049975685.1 Anaerolineae bacterium | reverse complement strand
TGAGGGGCGTTTGCTCTGTGTCCCACCTGAGAGGAACGCATCTCCTGTTCCCCTGACGGTGGACGGTGAGGGGTTGCGTGATCCTCAGGGGCGATCTGTGTGGGTCGACAGCAGCGGTCGTGTGCAGAGTGAGGGGGGGCAGTATCTGGGTGTCCTCCGTCCTCCATCACCGTCCCAGGTGCTGGGTTGGGTGAGATCCCTCTTCGAGCAACCTGCCGGGGGAGAAGCGTCAACTTTGGATTTGTTGCTGGCCGCGACACCCCGCGCTGAACAGGAGCAGATCCGTGCCCATCTGCCTCAAACTGCCCAGGCGGCGCTGAGTGAGCTGCGCTGTGCCCCCGTTCTCATCAACTGGGATCTCCGTCCTTTCGCCCGACCCCTGTCGCAGATCAGACGCGCCCATCGAGGTATTGGTGACCACGCGTTGACCATCTTCCGTACGGAACACAGCATGGTCTTCGATCAATCTCACATCTTCTTCGACGGCCTATGGGGTATGGCGGTGGCGGAGATCTTGACGGATGGCGCCATCCACGCCCACCGGCGCCTGGAAGAGGTATCCTCTTCCCCTGTCATATCGGTCAGCGCCCTGGATCTGGCCGTCCCACCTGCGACGTTGTCCCAGATCCGCCGTCATGTGCGTCAGACAGAGGTCGCCGCCGAGTCGACGGGTATCGATCTGCCTCAGATCTCACGTTTGCGTCGCTGGCTGAAACAGCGTGGGGTGAAGCTGACCGTCAACGACCTTCTGTTGCTCTACCGTTTCTTCCACACGGTCGAATACCGCATCTCACCCGAGGTGCGTCAAGCGCTGTCCGATCTCGAAATGCGGGGGAGAAGAGAGATCCGTGAGACTATCGACGCTACACTGGAGCGCCTGCGGGAGACCAATCCTGCGCTGCTCATCCCCATGGATGCCGGTTACGTATCACCCAGAGAACGTATCTACCCCACGACCTTTCGGAACCCACTTACCGAGATCTCGGCGCTCTACGCGGGGGTTCAGGCAAGGTACCTGGCCTACCGTCACAGCTTCCACGCGGCGGATTGGGAGGCTTTCGACGCGGCGCGCCGGGATCTTCTGGCCTATCTCAAGGCCTTCGGTGAGGTGCTGGAGGCGCTCAAGAGCGTCACCATGCGAGGAGAGAGCTTCAATACCGCGACGTTGCGGTTGCTTGCGCACCTGCCGCCAGCCATGCAACATCTACTCGATGACATCCCGCAGCAGATCGGGGTGTTGAATGAGGTGCTCAAGGGTAGCGAGGTCTTCTCCAACGTGGGGCGGGTGGCGCCGGGGAGCACGTTACACCGCTTTATCAGCGCCAAGGATGACGGTGCGGCCAAGGAGCTGGTGTGGGGTGTCCTCACCGACGATCACGACGTCGTTCACGTCAGCCTGCGAGACTTTCGCCCCTTCGTGTCCCTCTTGTTGGAGAGGGGTGAGGATCGTCTGGCACAGATGCTGGCCGAGGACTACCTCGACAGCTACGTGGAAGGGTTCAACCGTTTCGTCGCACACCTGAGCAAGATCGCGGCCGTGAAGAAACGCTCGGCGCGCTGAATCCCTTGTCCTCGTGAGGTGATCACGGATACCAGTCGCCCAGATCGGCGGTCGCTTCCAGACAGAGCTGAGGGTTGGGTTGGCGGAAGGTCTCGTAGAAGGTCTCCACGCTCATCCCCGTCGCCTCTGCCAGGGTGGGGATGCTGCGGTAGGGTAGGAGGTTGAGATAGCCGCCCCCGATCTCCTTGAAGAGCTCCTCCAGACGCGCGGCTTCGGGTGATCCCGGCGCCGCCAGCCAGAGATTGATGTCGGTGATCTGCTCATGCTCCGGACAGATGATGACGGGATCAAGACCGTAGTCGCGAAGATTGACCTCCGGTTCCCGTGTCACACCCATGTACTCGATGAGCACGCCCCGCTCCTCGTAGATCAGCGCGACGCCGAAGGGTGCCACGTCCTCCGACCAGTAGTGGAGGCGTACCTGCGTGGGGGGACCCAGGCGAGCTAGCACCCGATGGAGGGCGTAATGTTCCCACGCCTGCGCGAAGCTGGCTGCCTCCGACCAGGAACCGGCGGGCCAGCCGGGTACGTGCCCGTAGATTCCCAGGATCTGCACGACGTTCTCCCGTTCGTAGAGACGGTACTCTACGACGTAGTCGTAGGGCTGGGGCCGGTGGCGTCCGAAGAGGCTGATGCGGTGGCCTATCCCCAGGGATTCCGTCTCCCAGGTGGAGGCGCGTTTGCCGTAAGTGAGGAAGCGTTGTTGGGCCTCCTCCCACGAAGTGACACCGGGCCGAATCCCCCACCAGCAGGGGAGAGTGCAGTCGTCGCTCGCAGTGAGCATCTCCGCGATGAGCGCGTCCTCTTCCTGTGGGGTGAGGAGGGGCGGGGGGAGAGCCCCTTCGTCTTTCCTGGGGACGCGGAGACAGCCTGGGGGTGGTGTTTGCACGAAGGCTGCGTGGAACTCGTCGGGCGTCATCGCTGCCAGCTCGGAGAGGGTGCCGTAGAGAGAGAACTCACCGCCAGGATCGAAGACCTCCTCCTCGAGGATGAAGAGGGGAACCTCCGCGCCCGCGTCTCGTCGCCGTATCTGCACACTCTGTCCCTGCCGCGAGGTGGGGCAGACGAACCACGCTTCGTGGTCGTAGAGCAGATAACCGCTGTAGCGCAGGGCAAGATCCTCTTCCTCGTAGGCGATCCACAGCGCGTAGGTGGGGAAGTTCCCGCCGCCGATGCAGGGCGCCCCCGTGGTGAAGCTGAGACTCACCTCCGAGGGTACGCCGTGACGGGCGAGCACCAGGGGGAGGGCGTCTTCTTCGGGATCGCCGGGCTCCGTCCGCAGGGGCTGGGGTGTGGGGGTGGGTGTAGGCGTTACCGTCGACGTGGGTGTTGCGGTGGGGGGAAGGGGCGTTGGCGAAGGCGTGGG
>JBNGDR010000316.1:0-2943 GCA_049975685.1 Anaerolineae bacterium | reverse complement strand
CCGCTGCGCTCACCTGTTGCCATAGATAAACTCCCCCAAAGACAAGCCAGGGAAGTCCCAGAGCGAGGACCAGGTAGAGACTCTGCGGTAGATGTGGCGTTCTGGAAAAGCGATCTAGGTTGAAAAGAATCAGCGCCATGGAGGTCCAGACGGTAAGAAAGTTGGGGATGGCATCGCCGGAGTGTATGAGCCCCAGTCCCGGCACCCGTTTCTTAGTGAGAGGCCACAACAGGTTACTCCCCATGTACCCTATTTGATCCTCCAGGATATGGCCCGCAAAGCCCAGGGCCGTTACCAGACCCGCCCATTTACCCAGCAACAAACCGGTCAGCAATCCCAACGCTCCAGCAAGGAGAAGGCTGTGGGACCACCGTCGATGCCAATCGAGGAAATGTACGTTTAATGCATCCCCATCCCGCTCAAAACGGAAGGATGGTCCGCTGAAGATGTTGATCTTGTATTCATCACTGTAGGTCTGGATAAGGGGCAGAGCGAGACGCCGCCGGACTTCGGGGGCACCTTCCGGTTCCGTCCCCGCGTAGGGTACCTGTCCCGTGTTAACCAACGGCCCCACACGGACGGCGATCTCATCCGTCTCCGAGTCAAAGCGGATAGCATACTCCCGCCAGAGATCAGCGCCCAGGCGGATGGTGTGGGTCATGACCTTCCGTGGCTCGCCCGACTCATAAGCCTCACGCATGACGTCGATCAAGGCATCGGCGATAGCTTCGGGATCGGGATCGACACCGGGGTCAATCTCTAGATCGTAGCGTTCAAAGTAGCGCGCGAACTTGAAGTCGAGGGTATCGGGTAAAATACCACCGACACCTCCTAACACGGGCATCAACGACCCTCCGGCACCCGCCTGCACCACCTCTGGAAAGAAGGTGGCCAAGGCAATGCCGGTGATAAAGTGGGCGATACCCTTCACAACCGCCGTTTACTCTTTTTCGTATGCCTGCCCGTCGGCAGCGGGGGGGCGTGTGCGCCCCACAACGCCGGCCAGAACGATCATCGTCACCAGGTAAGGGGCCATCAGCAGAAACTGCGACGGTATGGGAACGCGCATAATGGCCAGCTTGGTCTGTAGGGAGTCGGCAAAGCCGAAAATGAGCGACGATCCCAGAGCACCGACAGGGTTCCAGTTGCCGAAGATCATGGCCGCCAGACCGATGTACCCCTTGCCCGCTGTCATTAACTCGTCGAAACGAGCCACGGAGCTGAGCACCAGATAAGCCCCGCCCAGGCCTGCGGTCATGCCGCCCAGAAGCACATTGATGTAGCGGACCTTGAAGACGTTTATCCCCAGGGTATCGGCAGCACGGGGGTGCTCGCCCACGGAGCGAGTACGTAGACCCCACCGGGTGTAGAAAAGCATCACATAGATGACAAAAACCAGGATGATAGTGAGATAGACGACGAAGGTGTTATTGAAAAGCGAAGGCCCCACGATGGGGATCTTGCTCAACAACGGTAAAGCAAAAGGAGAGAAGGTATCCGGACTGTTCAAATTGGCGTTTGGCTGGAGATAACGTGAGCTGAAATAGCTGGTCAACCCCGTGGCGAGGATGGTAATCGCTGTCCCAGCCACGATCTGATCCACCTTGTAGCGAATGGCCAGGACAGCCAACAGTGCCGACGTGGCACCGCCAGCGAGTAACGCGGCCACCAATCCCAACCAACGGCTATCAGAGACACTACCGATCAAAGCAGCCATGAAAGCACCGGTGAGCATCATACCCTCGATCCCGATGTTGACGATGCCGCTGCGTTCACATAGAACTCCACTCAACGCCGCCAGAGCAATAGGAACGGCGCGTAGTAGCGTGGACTGGATCATGCCCGTGAGATTCATCGATTTGTCCCGTGCAGCCCAGGTGAGGAAAGCCAACACGAAGATCCCCGCCACCACACCCAGGACGAGATTGAGACGGCGAAAACCCTTGATCAGCTGCCAGATCCCAAGCAACGCGTCGATAGCTATCAGCAAGAAAAGTCCCAACCGCGTGGGGAAGACCAGATCGGGTACGATCACCAGCTCCCCTCCCGTCACATTGAAGGTGAAGGTGGTCTGTTGTCCCGACTCCGTCGCTGGCACAAACAGAACGGCGATGGCCACAGCAAAGGTGAGAAAGGCGATCCCCATGTTTCGTGCCTTCGTGCGATCTCTGGTCTGGCTTTGTCCTTCATTGTTTGTCATGTCATGCCTCCTACATCTGTCCCCAGCCACGGGTGAGAACGAGCTCTTCCTTCTTGACCTCAACACGATAGAGGGCCCGGATGATGGCCGGGGCGGCGATGAAGACGATGATCAAGCCCTGGAGAATCGAGGTAATGTCGATGGGGACCTTGGCGAGGCCCTGCATATTGGTCGCACCCGCTCGCAATGCACCGAAGAGAATAGAAGCCAGAACTACACCCAGAGGATGACTGTTGGCCAGCAGTGCCAGCGCGATGGCATCGAAGCCGTAGCCTGCAAAGAAAGCGTTGGGCATGAATCGAATGACGCCCAGGATATCGGCTGGAGCAGCCAGACCGGCCAGGCCTCCGCTGATCAACATCGTCAGGATAATAGTCCGAGGTACGTTAATGCCGCCGTAGCGCGCCGCATTGGGACTCTGCCCTACGGTGCGAATCTCATAACCTAACGTCGTCTTGAAAAGCAACCACCAGACAAGCACGGCTGTCGCCAAGGCCAGGAAAAAGCCCGCGTTGAGGCGAATAGTGGGATCGGAGGGGAAGAACTGCGGCAGATAGGCCGAAGGCTGCACCTCTGGACTCACTGGCCGGAAACCGGGACGCGCCATAGGACCGCCTACGTCCAGCATGAATTCGGCCAAGCGATAAGCAATGTAGTTCATCATGATGGTATTGATGACCTCGTGAGCCCCCGTCTTCGCCTTCAATAAACCCGGAATCCCGGCCCAGAGAGCGCCTCCCACC
>JBNGDR010000315.1:0-2949 GCA_049975685.1 Anaerolineae bacterium | reverse complement strand
CACCAGCCCCGCTACCACCGATAACAACGTACCGGTAAGGAACCCCCTGAAATGATAGCCATAGTCCTTGTACTCACGCATCCCTTCCGTGCCCGGTATCACCAGGAAATCCGGCGTTATGTAGCAGAAGACCAGCCAGTCTAACAGCAGTAGATCGACGAGATTGAAGATAAAGACGACTCCAAAAGCGTTCAAGAAGAGAGGAAGGAAAGAGACCGCGCCGCCACCTTGACGCTTCAACATCAGGGTGGAGATGAAGGGGACAGCAACCAGGAGGAGCAGGAAAGGGATCCCCACTATCAGCGACTGGCGCTTCTCCTTGTCCGTCTTCGGGGGGATCTGATTCTGGAACTCTTCGGGATAGTCCTGTAACATGAGCCGGGGATTGAGTCGCAGTATCGCCAACAACAGGGCTGATGCAAGAACTGACAAAATCGCTCCATCGCGAGCGACTCTCGCTATCGTTGGCATCATGATACCTCCCGGAACCGTAGCAGTATGACGAAACCCACCAGCAGACCTAACTGAAGCCAGTTATCGGTGCCCTGGTAGACGAAGGTAAAAACGGTCCCCATGGATTGATGTGCCAGCATTGCTGTGAATAAGTTCCTCCCCGAGAGGTTGAAGAGCGAGTCGATCATGAAGGACGCCGCGATCATGAAGAGAAACGAATGAACAGTAGGCTGGATGCCAAAGGGCAGGTTCATGGGTTGATGCCATACCCACCACAAGAGACCTACCATGAGACTTCCCAGCTCTCTCCCGAATCTACTCTGCAGATTACCCAGCGCAAACCCACGCCATCCCGGCTCTTCAAATAAAGGGCTGGTAACCAGTGACGCCACAAAGTGAATTATCATGACCAGAACGACACTGATACCAAGTTCATCGGGGCCAGGTTTGATAAGACGGAAGACCTCTTCCCGTCCCAGGAGGACATATCCCACGTTGCCGAGGATGGTGATGAGTGGCAGGGCAAAGATGGCGGGTAGAAACCACCAGGGACGCTCTGCCTTTCGAATCCGAATCTGCCCAAGGATGTCACGGACGGAAATAGCCTTCTGTGACAGCTTTTCCAGGATCACCAAGGAGAGTAACGGACCCAATCCCCCGAGCGAGGAGAAAATATACACAACCGGGCTTAGCTCGCCACCATCATAGACCCATGACATCAACAGCCAGGAGATCCAGGAAATCACAAAGGTGAAGACGTAGAACAAGAGAGTTTTGTACCTGAGCACAGTCTGATTCATAATTCCACCTCCTGTTATGACATACCCCCACCCTGCACGACAGACTATCTGGACCACTGCTCGCGCAGGAAATGGGCGGCCATCTTGGGACGGCGATCGCGCGTGAAGACGCCCTTCAAGTTCATGCCGCCAACGCGGATGATGGATTGGCCCGTTTTGAAGTCGGCGAAGTTCCACACGTGGAGGCCCACGATGTACGGCTTGCGCGTCGCCACCTCCAGATAATGGCGCAGAAAGGCAACCTGGTACTCCTCCGTGAACATCTCCGGCGGATCGCTGTGCATCCCCGCAACGGTGTCGGCGCCGAACTCGCTGATGATGATGGGCTTGCCAAACTTCGCATGAATCGCGTCGAGATCCTTTGAGAGTCTCTCCATGGCCTCCGGGATACGGCCCGGCTCCGAGTACCAGCCGTAGTAACGGTTGATACAGACGACGTCGGCGAATTCCAGCGACTCGTCTGCCGCACCGATCATAGAGACGAAGGTAACCAGGCGGGTGGGATCAAGGGTCCGGGCCTCCTTGAAAAGAGCTGCGAAGAAGGTCTTGGCCCGGGGCTTGTCCTGAGTCTCCGGCTTCTTCTCCAGAGTGTGCGGCTCGTTGGCGACGCTCCACATGATCACACTGGGGTGGTTCTTGTCGCGGGCGATGAGCTCGCGGAGCTGTTGCTGGCACTGCGCCAGCCGCGCCGCGATGCCCTCTTCGTCGTCGAAGAAGAGGCCCACGGCCGGGATCTCGTCGATGATTAGGATCCCCTCGCGGTCGGCCATCTGCATCGCCTCCTCGGAGTAGGGATAGTGCGAGGTGCGATACGAGTTGGCACCCACCCACTTGAGGAGGGCGTAGTCCTTGACAATGAGGGGCAGATCCAGCCCGCGCCCGTGAATGGGGAAGTCCTCGTGTTTACCAAAGCCAGTGAGGAAGATGGGCTCACCGTTGAGGAGGATCTTGCCGTCCTCCACAGCGACGGTGCGGATCCCCACGTCAAGCGTGTAACGATCTACGACGCGGTCGCCCTCATCAAGGGTGATGGTGGCACGGTAGAGAAAGGGATCGTCGGGCGACCAGCGGCGGGCATCAGGGACGTGGAGTTGCGTCTCAGCAAGGCCCTCCCCGTCGAAGACCAGGGATGCAGTGAAGGTCCGCCCCTCGCCGCTGAGGGTCACCTTCCCGGCGGCTACGTCGCCGTCTTGGACAACGGTCACGCGCACCAGGCCGTCGCCGCCGTCCAGATCGGTCACCACCGTAACGTCCGCGATGTGGCATGGGGGCACGGCGTAGAGCAATACGGGGCGATGCAGACCGCCGTAGGGGAAGAAATCGAAGGTCGTCGCGGGGTAGCTGTGCCGGGAGAGATCCATCGCCCCAAGGGCGACGTTCCCAGGCGGCACCCGTGTCGGCCTGAGCTCATTTTCCACGCGGATGGCGATGGTGTTAGGCACTCCCCACCGCAAGAGCCCGGTGATCTCGAAGGCGAAGGGCAGGTGACCGCCCAGATGATCTCCGACCCGAGTGCCGTTCACCCACACCTCGGCAGCGTAGTTGGCCGAGCCCACACGCAGGAAGACGCGCTGATCCTGCCATCCGCTCGGCAGACCGAGTCCGCTCGGCAGACCGAGTCCGCCCGGCAGACCGAGTCCGCCCGGCAGACCGAGTCCGCTCGGCAGACCGAGTCCGCTCGGCAGACCGAGTCCGC
>JBNGDR010000314.1:0-2954 GCA_049975685.1 Anaerolineae bacterium | reverse complement strand
CACCAGTGATACCGACGCCATCAACCGGACGTTGAACATGGGAATGGCCCAGTTCGTCGGCAACGCCTTCCTGCTGGTGGGCGTGCTGGTCAGCATGTTGCTCATCGAGTGGAGGCTGGCCCTCATTAGTATGAGCGTGCTGCCGTTGATGTTCGTCAGCACCTTCTATTTCTCCCGCCGGGCACGCACCGCCGCGCGTAAATCTCGGGAACAGGTGGGGCGCGTGAGCTCGGAGCTGGAGGAGAACATCGCCGGCGTGCGCGTGGTACAGGCTTTTGGGCGGGAGCGGGAGACCATCCGCGAGTTCCAGGAGGTCAACGCCGCCAGCCGCGACGCCAACGTCGAGGCTCAGACGGTCACTTCGGCTTTCAGGCCCGCGCTGGATATCTTCAGTACCGTCGGGATCGCGCTGGTGTTAGGTGCCGGTGGTGCCATGTCGTTGCGCGGGGCGTTGACGGTGGGAACCATCATCACCTTCCTTGAATACGTGCGGCGCTTCTTCCAGCCGGTGCGTGCCGTAGGCGTGCTCTACGCCCAGGTTCAGACAGCTATCGCCGCCGCCGAGCGGATCTTCGCCCTCCTCGACGAAAAACCGGATATCGCCGATGCCCCGGAGGCCGTGGAATTGGTGAGGAGCGAAGGCCATATACGTTTCGAGGAGGTTACTTTTGGCTACGAGGCGGACGAACCGGTGCTGCGCGAGGTCTCCTTCGAAGCCCAACCGGGTGAGATGATCGCCATCGTCGGTCCGACGGGCGCCGGCAAGACGACCATGGTTAATCTCCTCATGCGGTTCTACGACGTGGACAGTGGTCGCATTCTATTGGACGACCACGACGTGCGCGAGGTGGAGCAGGAGAGTCTGCGGCGCCAGGTGGGGATGGTGTTGCAGGACACCTTCCTCTTTTCCACCAACGTGATGGAGAATATTCGTTACGGGCAGTTAGACGCTACCGATGAAGAGGTCATCGCAGCTGCCAAGATGGCCGGCGTGGACACCTTTGTTCGCCGTCTCCCTGACGGCTACCAGACGGAGCTGGGGGAGCAGGGGGCCAGTCTGAGCCAGGGGCAGCGCCAGCTGCTTTCCATCGCCCGCGCCATCCTGGCCGACCCGCATATTCTGATCCTGGACGAAGCAACGTCAAGCGTCGATACGCGCACCGAGCGCCTCATCCAGGGCGCGTTGGCGGAATTGATGGAAGGGCGAACGAGTATCGTTATTGCCCACCGTCTCAGCACCATTCGCAATGCCGACCAGGTGCTTGTCCTCTGCCAGGGACGGATCATCGAACGGGGCACCCACAGCAGCCTGCTGGAGGCCCAAGGTTTCTACTACGATCTTTACACCAGTCAATTTGAAGAGGTCATATCGGAAGAGGAGATAGCGCCCGGTTGCCCCGAACCCTCGGTGGAGTGAAGGGGCGAAGATGTGAGGGTATATGGTTAGCGAGAAAGAGGTGGTTTCAAACTGAACTTGATTGCAAATCTGGAAGGGTGGTATACAATAAGACCAACGTAGATATTTGAAAGCGCAGGCATCACGTTTCTTGACATTGATTTCTAACTATGGTAACCTTTCTATAACTTAAACTTTATTATTTAGAAGCTCTGGCCCGTTCCTCGAAATTCGAAGGCCAGGACCAATCCCCAGAACTGGAGGACAGGAACTATGGCGAATCGATCCCGTACCGAACGCATGGTTGAAAGCCTGCGCGACCTGCAGATCAGCAGTCCCGATATCGAAGCGGCTGCTATTGTCAGCGTCGACGGCCTCTCCATCGCCTCTTCGCTGCCACAAGGCGTTGAGGAGGATAGGGTCTCCGCAATGTCAGCCGCTATGCTCTCGCTGGGCGAACGAATTGCCAGCGAGCTGGGTCGCGGCATGTTAGATGAGGTGTACGTCAAAGGTGAGAAGGGTTATGTAATCCTGCGTGCTGTCGGTGAAGAGGCTGTTCTCACCGTATTGGCGCGTCAACAAGCAAAGTTGGGCTTGCTCTTCTTGGATATGCGACGGGCTGCTGAAGAGCTCGCCATAATTCTCTAATAAAGGAGGTTTGCAGTGGCTAAAACTCCAGAACCTAGTGGATATTACTATCCCAACCGTTTTGCCCTCATCCTCTTGAATGCTCTGGAAGAGATTATGGGGCGCAACGGCCTGAATGCTGTCCTCAATATGGGTGGACTCGCGCATTGGATCGAGAATCCCCCGCCTGATAATATGGAGAAATCCGAATTCGATTTTGCCTACATGTCGGCACTCAATCAGGCACTGGAAGAGATGTATGGGCCGCGTGGTGGCCGAGGTCTGCAGCTGCGGCTGGGCCGGGTTCTCTTCGCCGAGGGTTTGGCGAATTTCGGTGCCCTGGTCGGCGCCAGCGATCTGGCCTTCAAGGTACTGCCCCTCTCCGCGAAGCTCAAAGCCGGGCTTCCCGCCATCGCCAAGGTCTTCGATTCTCTCAGCGACCAGACCTCCTACGTCACCGATCCTGGCGGCGATCACTACCTCTACACCATCGCACGCTGTTCCATGTGCTGGGAGCGTGAGGCAGATCGCCCCGTTTGCTTCATCGGTGCCGGCATCATCGAAGAGGCGCTGCGTTGGGTGAGCGGCGGTCGTACCTTCCGCGTCGATGAGATCACGTGTATCGCCATGGGTGATGAGACCTGTTCCTACGCGGTTTACAAGGAACCTCTCGGGTGATGAGGTAGGAGTTGTGGCCTTGAAGGTCGAGGAGAAGATGCCTCATCACATCCTCATTGTGGAGGATGATTCAAACACCGCCGATATGCTCATCGCCTACTTCTCGTCGCTGGGTTATGAGGTCTCTCACGCTGCCTGGGGCGAGGATGCGCTCAAAACAGCCACGGAGGATCCTCCCGACCTCGTCGTATTGGATATCCATCTACCGGACATCGATGGCTATGAGGTCTGCATGCAATTGCGGTCCCATCGC
>JBNGDR010000313.1:0-2958 GCA_049975685.1 Anaerolineae bacterium | reverse complement strand
CGGGTGGAGGAAGCGTTACGGGAGAGATTGAAGGATTTGTAGTGATTTCCCTACACAAAGTATCAAACCTTCCCTACAGACAGCAGCCCCCATTTCTGGTATGATCAAGATGCTGCAACGAGACTCTGAAACCCAATGTCATCGCATTGAATGTGGTGAGGGGGGATCTCTACTCTTTGATACCGTACAACGCACCTAATGTAGAGTATCCTTACTACCCCCTCATGGGTTGGCGACCGGGTAAGAAGATCTCGTTGCAGCTTTGTTAGGACGTGACCTCTATTCACCCGAGGCTGATGCCTGCTTTTCCAGGCGGGTAGAGTTGCGTACCACGTGAAATCTGTCGTCTACGAATCGATCATCACGCTTTCCGGGAGAGTGGGCTTGAATCTGGCGAACATTGAGATAACTTGGCAGATCTGCCAGAAAGGTTCAAAGATGCCGTTTACCATTTTACTGGTGGAGGATCACGAGGTCGTGCGGCAGGCCCTGCAAGATTGGTTCACGACCGAGTACCCCCGCTCGCGCATTATCGGCGCGTCCGACGGCGAGACCGCCCTGGCCCTGGTCGAATCGATGACGCCCGACGTGATCATCATGGACGTGGGGCTGCCCGGCATGAGCGGGATCGAGACGACCGTTCGGATCAAGGCGCAATTACCATCCACCCAGGTTGTGATGTTGAGTATTCATGAGGATCAGGCCTACAGGGATGCGGCTTCCGAGGCCGGAGCGAGTGCTTACGTCACCAAGCGGTCGATGCATACGGATCTCCTGCCGGCCGTGAACGCTCTGTTGCCCATTGAGGATGATGAATCGACGCTATGAAAATAATCTGGGCAGCTGCGGAAATTCTCTTGTCTTCAAGATCCCAGGGTGCGTTATCTGTTGTCTGTGATAGAATAATGGGTATGGATTTGGTTAATGTGAAGAGTTTGGTGGAAAGACTCAGATAATAAAGTTTCGATGGAGAGTTTCATGGATGAGATCCAGTTAACGTTGTATGTGATGGGTCGGAGCTCGCGATCTGAGACCGCCATTGTCAATCTGAGACGGATCTGCGAACAACGGCTGGGAGACGATCGGTGCCTGGTGGAGATCATCGACGTTCTGGAGTTTCCTGATCGTGCGGAGAGAGAGCAGATTATGGCTACCCCCACTCTCATACGTAGGAGGCCGAGCCCAGCGCGTCGCATCATCGGCGATCTCACCGACATGGACAGAGTTGTCTGGGCACTGGGTCTAGAAACTCATGAGATCGCCATCGAAACTGACGAGCGGGAGGGAAAATGACGCAGAAAGACATGAGATCCCGGATCGAGAAACACCTTACCGGCATTCCCGGATTCGATGAGATAGCCCAGGGTGGGTTGCCCTGGGGGCGTACCACCCTCATCTCGGGGACGGCGGGAAGTGGCAAGACCGTCTTTGCCGCACAGTTCCTGGCCGAAGGTATCCAGAAGGCGTCAGAACCGGGGGTCTTCGTCACCTTTGAAGAATCCCCCGAGGATATTCGGAAAAACATCTCCTCGCTGGGGTGGGATGTGACATCCTGGGAGGCGGAGGGCACGTGGGCTTTTGTCAACGCGGCACCCCGGACGGGCGAGGAGGTCATTATTGCAGGTAGTTACGATCTGGGCGGGCTTCTGGCTCGCATTGAGCACGCGGTCCGCAAGATTGAAGCGCGGCGCGTGGTCATGGACTCGCTCGGAGCTATCTTCACCCGCTTCGAGAGTGAGGCGACGGTGCGTGGTGAACTCTTGCGCGTGGCTTCGGTCTTGAAGGATCTGGGTGTCACAGCGGTGATGACCTCGGAGCGCGCCCACGAATATGGCGAGATCGCCCGCTATGGCGTCGAGGAATTCGTCGCCGACAACGTTATTATCCTGCGCAACGCCCTGGAGACGGGTAAACGCCGCCGGACGCTGGAGATTCTCAAATTCAGGGGGACATCTCACCATAAGGGAGAATTCCCCTTCACTATCATCCCCGACGAGGGTATTGTGATCATCCCCCTCTCGTCCATTGAGCTGAAACAACGGTCGTCATCGGTGCGCATTACTTCGGGGAATCCCGAACTTGACGCCATGTGCGGTGGCGGCTTCTTCCGCGATTCCATCCTCCTTGTCTCGGGCGCGACGGGCACCGGCAAGACGCTCATCACCACAGAGTTCATAGGAGGTGGGTTGAATCATAACGAGCGTTGTCTTCTTTTCGCCTTTGAAGAGAGCCGCGAGCAGCTTTTCCGTAATGCCACCGGCTGGGGACAGGATTTCGAGCGCCTGGAGTCGGAGGGTAGATTAAAAGTGGTTTGCGAGTATCCGGAGGTGGCCGGATTAGAGGATCACCTCATCCGTATGAAGTCCATGATCGAATCCTTCCGGCCCCATCGTGTGGCGGTGGACAGTCTCTCTGCACTGGAGCGCATCTCATCGGATAAAGGGTTCCGCGAATTTGTGATCGGTCTCACCTCCTTTATCAAACATCAGGAGATAGCCGGACTCTTCACTTCCACGACCCCCTCCCTCATGGGAGGAACGTCGGTCACCGAATCTCACATCTCCACCATCACCGACTCTATCATCCTGTTGCGATACGTTGAGATGTGGGGCGAGATGCGACGCGGGCTTACTGTATTGAAGATGCGGGGTTCGAGGCACGATAAGAATATTCGAGAGTTCACCATTGATGGACAGGGGATGCATATTGGCGATCCCTTCCGTAACGTGGCGGGCATTCTGATGGGCCGGCCGACACAGATATAACGTATCTTATCGGCAGGTTTCAACGATCTCATATACGATTACACGTAGAGGTTTATCAGAGGACTACGAAACCAGTGTACAACTCATGAATCATGATTCAGAAGTAATGCATGAAGAATTAGCCGCTTGCCGCCAGGAACTGGCGGCCCAAGAAGCGCGCTTTCGAAACACCATCGAGAGGAACGCTGATGGG
>JBNGDR010000312.1:0-2974 GCA_049975685.1 Anaerolineae bacterium | reverse complement strand
TATGCCATAAAATCCTCTATTTGCCAAGCGCAACCTTATCGGTAGGACGAATCAACAAATCAGCGATAGAACGAACCAACGATGGATGGAATGAAATGGCTTTTGAGGTGCTTCAAAGGGGGGTTCTCAGAATCTACACAGAATCCTGTGTGTCATGGTCTGTGTCCTCTGGTATTGGTCCGGTTGAGGCGGGGTGCAGAATAGTCAGGGGGCGTCCCGAGGGGAAATGGAGTTTCTTTGCGGGCAGGGCGAGATTGCGTACGAAGATTCTGACCGCCGGACGCCACCCCTGACTGATCCAGAAATTCATCCAGACCTGGTCGTCGGTGCGCGCGGCAACGACCAGCGAGATGGCGCCCCCCTTGCGAAGTCGGGTGGTGAGTTCAGTCATCATCTCGCTCCCCCAGTAGCGTCGGCGCAGGTGGGGTGCGACGTAGATAGCCACCACCTCACCAATGTTGTCCTGATCGATGCGGCCCGCAGCAACGCCGGCGAGCTCGTCACCACTTTGCAGGCATAGCACCGTTGCCGCTTCATCTGTCAGCAACGCCTGCCACGCGATGTCGGTGCAAGGGAGTGCGTTCAGCGCTTCCAGATCCGCTGCCTTGGCCTCCCGCAGGGTAGGGGACTTCGCTCCGGTGGTCCTCTTTTGCCGGAGGCTCAAGACGGCACCGTAGATGATCGGAGCGAACATAACCACGACGACGATGAATCCAGAGACCACGAGGTAGGGATCGCCGGAGCGCAGCAGGGGCAGCGCGGTGAAACCAGCGTTGTAGGCGAAATGGGCCACGATGGTCGTGGTAAGGTCAAACTTGAGGAAGAATAATCCCTCCAGCAGAATGGCAGCCAGAGTCAGCTCAATGCCTCTCAGGTAGAAGGGATCGCGGATGTAGCTGAGGTGAGCGAACCCCCACAGTGCGCCGGGGATGAGGAGGGCCAGGAACCGGCGGAGGGGCCGAGGGAGCGATCCGGCGTAACGCCGCAGCAGCCACAAGGTGGCGGAGATGGCCAGAAGCCGATAGAAGAGCTCCTCCCACATGGCCGGGAGGAGTCCCAACCGCAGGGCGCCGAGGAAAGGGAGGGGGGTGGCGTAGCCCTGCTGATATTCGGGCAGGAGGGGCGTCCAGCCGCCGAAGAACTCTGTGGCGATGAGGTAGAAGAGGACGAGATAGCCGCCCATGATGAGGCTCAACATGAGTCCTCGCCAACCGGACCGGGCCAGGTGGTGCGTCCGATGGCCGCGACGGGACAGGATGCGATCTTCGCGTGGCCAGATTTGTTTGCTCATCCACCGCCCCATGATCCATAACATGAAGATCGCGAAGCCGCTGAAGAGGGCGCTCGCGATCACGTTCAACACCTGTTCTGTCCAGAAGAGAGGGTACTCCTGCGTCGTGTTGTACCAGGTTTTCGCCAGCGGTAGATCGTTCAGTCCTGCACTCAACGCCACGACGACCACACCTAGCATAGGTAACCAGATTTCAGACCAGGTAAAGGGAAGTTGCCAATCGGCCTGCCACAACGCCAGGAAGAAGATGAGGCTGATGAGAACGGCGCCACCGAGAAGGCTGGCGTTGTTCACGAAACCGGCGATGTTAAGCTTCTGTGAGAAGGTGCGCTGGAAGGTCTCCGGCACCTTCAGCCAATGATTGTAGCTTCCCAGCGTTTCCCCTTGAAGGGTGACCTGGAGTCGGAGCTCGCTCTCGCCCACGTCCCACGCCCGCTGGCGCCATTCGAAGGCGTGATCGACGCGCCCGCCAGGTCGTTCCTCGCTGGAAGCGGAGATCTCCTCCCACGCGACCAGGTCCCAGCCGTGCTCTTCGGTGAGGTAGGTTTCCGCAAGGGCACGGGCCTCCTGCTGGGAGAGAGCGGCCCCAGGGGCGTCCTCGGGCAGGATGTGATACCAGGAGACGATCCGCCCGCTGGGCTCCACGTGGACGCGGTATTCCTCTTTCTGCAGGGGCCGGAACCAGCGTGCCTGCCAGTACCAGATGGGTACCCTTCCCTCACGAAGGATCTCGTTGGTCTGGGCCACCCCCAACGTTTGCTGGAGGTAGATGGAGGCCCAGAAGTCGTCGGTGAAGGTGAGGGCGGTAGTGTACCCTTCGAGATCGAGGCCTTGCTCCTGGAGGAGCACCGTCGCTCGCTCACGGATCTCGGCGCGCGCCAGGGATAGATCCAAGGCGGCCGTGGGGAAGGCCCGTTGGTAGAAGCCCAGGAGGAGGGCCAGCCCCACCAATCCGAGTAGTGTGATGGAGATCTCCGTCCGCCAGGTGGGCAGACGCGATCTATCGTCGCCGGTTGTCTTCATCTGATCTGCCTCCCGGTTGTTAGCACGATGTTCCCCCTGTCCTTAATAGTAGTCCAGAAGGCCTATTCCGGCAAGATCTGTTGGACGCCGAGCGTTCCTATACAGATCCTCGCGACTAATCGTTGCTTGCCCCGTGCTGGCTCTCTAGATCATCGGTTCCGCAGTGCAATGAAACGCAGCCCGTCGAGGGTAAGCCACGGCTCCACGGCTGCGAAGCGTCCGGTCAGAGGGGTTAGGATGCGGGCCAGGCCGCCGGTGGCGATAGCCTTAACCTCGCCGCCCAGCTCGACGCTCATCCGATCGATGAGGGACTCGACGAGTCCCACGTAGCCGTAGACAAGCCCCGACTGGATGGAGTGCACGGTGTTGCGCCCAATGGCTGCTGGCGGTTCCGTCATCTGTACCTGGGGCAGCTGAGCCGTCTTGGCGGAGAGGGCAGAGGCGGCTGCGTGTAAGCCGGGTGCGATGGCCACCCCCAGCAGATCACCCGGTTTGGCGACGGCGGTGAAGGTTAGCGCCGTTCCGAAGTCCACAACGATGCAGTTGCTCTCGAAGCGTTGGTAAGCGGCGACTGCGTTCGCCACCAGGTCGGCGCCCACCTCGGCGGGATTGTCGGTACGGATCCGGATACCCGTCCGCACGCCTGGCCCGACGACGAGC
>JBNGDR010000311.1:0-2977 GCA_049975685.1 Anaerolineae bacterium | reverse complement strand
TACTCCGGCCCTCCCTTGACCAGGACAAGGTGATACTTCCAACGCAGCATTGCGGGGATGAATTGATCCACATATTCATCCAATACCTGCTCAACCTGTTGTAGTGTGATCATACCTCCCTACCTTCTGCTTCTAGCCTCTGTATCCTATTCTACCACATCCCCACCCCCACAATTGTGGTGATCACTTATCCGTCTCATACACCGCCGCCATCTCTTTCACGACCCGCTCCATCGCCCGCCGCATCTCCGGCCCGCCCAGCACCTGGCAGTTGGCTCCGTAGTGGAGCAGCGATTGGACTGCCCAGAAAATGCTCTCCGTCTCGCCGTGCACTACCGCGCTCCCGTCGTCGCGGTGCTCGATCTCCTCAACGTCGATCTTGGGCTGACGCGTGACGCCCATCCGGGCGACGGTCGGTGTCAACTCGTACACCACTTCGTAACGCCGCGCAGTCGGCGCTATCGGGGGCAGCTTCTGGGGCAGAACTCTCACCGCCAGGATCCGGCCCAGCCGGTACGTGCGATAGGCGCAGGGATGGTCGGTTCCCTCGGGGGTCTCTACCTGGCGACAATAGGCGCGCAGGTAGTAGTGCTTGCGCGTGGTGTCGAAGGTGTACGGCTCGTATGGCTCGACAGTGTGTCGCCGTGGCTTGCCGTCCTCGTACCCCGGCGAAAGGTAGAGCAACTCGATTTGCCGCCTCTTCGCATACGCCTTGCGCAGCCTCCGCAGGACGTCCGGTCGGATCTCGTCCTCGTCCCGCCGCCGCAGGTCCATCTCCAGCGCCGTACGAGCCTCCTCGATCACCCTCACTCGCTTCGGATCCAGATACAGCCGTAGTCGTCTGAGGAGGTTGTGTATCTCATCGTGCTTGGGTGACTCGACATCGAAGGTTTGCTCCAACCACGCGAGGATCTCGAGATCCTCGTCTGGCAGATCGAGCAGCGGGAGCCAGGTGTCCTTGATGACGTAGCCTCCCGCCTGCCGATCGAGATAGACGTCGACCATCAACCTGTCGCGGATGCGCTGTAGATCCTTTTCCAGGCGCAGGTGGAGTGCGTCGATGTCCCGCTCTTCGCTCTGCCCGTAGCCGCACGGCTCCTCCACCGAGAGCGCGGCCTCCAGCAGATCGTCGCGGCTTGCGGGACCGCGCTGGACCCGGCGGATGATGGCCAGGCAGCGCCGTGCTACCAGCCACGTGCTCTCGCGTTTACCTCGACGCATCTATCCCTCCTCCGTCCTAGGTCCGGCGGCGCGGTGCGACGGTGTCGTGGATCGACGTGAAGTCAGAACCTTATTATATCATCGCTGGAGCCAGGGGAAAGCGGGCGACTTGAGAGTGTAGAAAAAAAAGGCGTTCATGGGTATAATCGGTCCAGTTTGGGGCTGCTGAGACGGAGAGGGGCACGATGACACGAGAACGCTTCAAGGAACTGGGCAGCGGGTCTTTCTTCGGGGATTTTCTCTACGAGCGGACGGTGCCAGAGGACCACTTCTTGCGGAAGCTGGAAGAACTGGTGGAATGGGAGGTGTTCACCCCGAAGCTGGTCCGACTTTACCGTGGTCGGGGCAAGAGAGGCCGTCCCCCGTACAACCCGGTGGTGATCTTGAAGGTTCTGGTGCTGTCGTATCTCTATGACCTGTAGGAGCGCCAGGTGGAAGCCTATGTGAACGACAGTCTGTCAGCCAAGTGGTTCCTGGGAATGGCCGTGGATGAGACGGCGCCGGATCATTTGACGCTGACGAAGTTCGAGGAGCGGATCGAGAAGCGGGGGAAGGAGGCGCTTCTGGAAGAGCTACTGGAAGAGGTGGTGATGATGGCCGTGGGCAAAGGGGTAGAGTTTGGCGCCATCCAGGTGGTGGACAGCACACACACACCTTGGCGGATGTGAATGTGCCGAAGGATGCTCGACGCCGGGATCATGGCCAGCCGCCACGAGACGGAGGGGCCCGGTGGGGTGTGAAGGGGAAGCGGCGAGGGAAGAAGGGAGCGAAGCCGCACTACTTCTGTGGTTACAAGATGCACACGTCGATGAACGCGAGGTCGAACATCATTACCAGTCTGGCGGTGACGGGCGGCAACGCCAACGATGGAAAGCAGTTCCCGACACCGGTAGACAAGGACCGGCAGCAGGGGCTCCCGGTGGACACCTATGCGGCTGATCGCGGCTACGACGACAGTGAGAACCATTACTTGCTGAGAATCGTGGGGATGCACTCGGCCATTCTTCTGAATCGGTATCGGACGGAGAAGAAGGACAAGAACAAACAGGTGTGGCTGGACCTGAAGAAGACCCCGCAGTACCAGGCTGGGAAGAAGGAGCGGTACCTCGGCAGGATCGAGCGTAAGTTTGGGGAGGCAAAGGCGAACCACGGATTGAGGCGCTGTCGGTATGTAGGGCGCCTGAGGTACGCGATCCAAGCTTACCTGACGGCGATTGCCCTGAATCTGAAACGGATGGTGAAGCTGCTGACAGGAGCGAGCTTCAAAGGGCGGGCTAGAGCGATGGCCTAAGCCCAGGGACACCTGTGTCGAAGCGCAGCCCGAGGGGGCAGAAAGCCCAGAGCAGGGTCCAAGATGAGCTCTGGGGAGTGCCCTCAGAGGTGCTTCGCGCCGGCTTTGGCACTCGAAGAAGCCCTCTCAGGGCCCCATTTGCCCTTCTCAGCCCATTATTCCACACCCTCCACGGCGAGGGCATCCCCCTTCTCGGCCCCCTCGACGAAGATCGGTCCGCTCTGCGGATTGACGAAGGGCATGTTGACTACCTCCGAGGGGAGGATGTCCTCGCTGGTGATGAGCCCCCCGAAGGCGTCCAGGGTCTCGACCACGACGGTGTCGGCGGGTTGAACGCGGAGCACGGGCTCGGCGTAGGGCCCGATGACGTAGTGGTAGCGGAGTTGGACGTTCTGTGTCAGACGATGCTCGGTCATGTGGTCTCCTGCTTTTGAGAGTGAGCTGTTGACGTGTCGAGTGTATGGT
>JBNGDR010000310.1:0-2981 GCA_049975685.1 Anaerolineae bacterium | reverse complement strand
GAGGGTCTTTCTGTGATCTTCATCAGTCACAAGCTGGACGAGGTCATGACTATCAGCGATCGGGTGACTGTGTTGCGTGATGGTCACGTTATTGGCACCGTGGAGACCGCCGATACCACGCAGACAAAGCTGGCCCGGATGATGGTAGGACGCGAGACCTTCGGTGTGACCCGGCAGCAGATCGCCGAGGAGGGGGCACCCATCCTCCGTCTTGTGGATCTCTCCGCCGATGATGAGCAAGGATTGCCGGCGCTCAAAGATGTCAACCTTACCGTTCGCGAGGGTGAGGTTCTGGGCATCGCCGGAGTGGGAGGCAACGGTCAGAAGGAGCTGGCTGAGGCGCTCAGTGGACTTTGCACACCGACCTCGGGTGAGATTCTGATTGGGGAGACCGACCTCGCGGGCGCGACGCCTGCCGAGTTCGCGTCCGCCGGCGTGGGGCGGGTCCCTGAAGATCGCCATGAGGGGATGGTGGGTGAGTTAACGGTAGCGGAGAATCTGGCTTTGGAGCACCTGGACGAGTTCATCCAAGGTGGGACGTTGAATCGCCAGGCTATACAAAAGCATGCCGCGGCTCTCATCGAGCAGTTCCAGATCAAAGCACGACCCAGGGACCGGGTACGGACTCTCTCCGGTGGCAATATGCAGAAGGTTCTCCTGGCCCGGGTGCTCTCGCGCGAGCCGAGGGTAGTTATAGTTCCGCAGCCGACGCGGGGTTTGGACGTAGGAGCCACGGAATACGTTCGCAGCCAGCTTCTGGAACAGAGGCGACGTGGTGCCGCCGTGTTCCTCATCTCCGAGGATCTTGACGAGGTGCTGGCACTGTCGGATCGTATTGCCGTGATCTACGAAGGGGAGATTGTCGGTGTATTGCCGGCGAAGGATGCCGACGTGGAGCGATTGGGATTGATGATGTCAGGTGCTGTAAAGGAGCGTGAGTAGGATGGCGACCCAGACAGAGACGAAGCCTAAGTTAACTTTCGAGAAGACCGAGACACCGTCAGTCTGGATGCGTACATTGGTTCCCATTCTGGCTCTGATGGGTACCTTTATTCTGACCTCTGGACTTATTCTGTGGGGGAATGCCCGGCCCCTGGAAGCCTATTATTACTTTCTCATCGCACCGCTTTCCAACCAGGTGAGCGCACTGGAAGTCTTGGTCAAGTCCACCCCTCTGATTCTTACAGGGGTGGCGGTGACCTTTGCCTTCTCGGCTGGCTATTACAATATCGGTGCGGAGGGACAGATTTACGCCGGTGCCATTGCGGCCGCGTGGCTGGGTATAGCTCTGGGTGATTTACCTGGCATTATTGTCATCCCCGCGATGTTGGTGGGCGGCTTTCTCTTCGGTCTGGTGTGGGCTCTGGTGCCCGCTCTCTTGAAGGTGAAGCTTGCCGTGGATGAGGTAGTGACCACGCTGCTGCTCAACTCCGTGATGCTTTACATCGTCAGCGCATTGCTCAACGGGCCCTGGCGCGACCCCGAATCGGGCTGGCCTCAATCGCCCGAGATCGCACAATCGGCCATGTTACCCAAACTGGTCCCGCGTTCGCGCCTGCACCTGGGCTTCATCTTCGCCCTGATCGCCGTGGGGGTACTCTGGTTCATAATCTCACGGACGGGTTTCGGTCTGAAGATGCGGGCTGTAGGGCTGGGAAAACCTGCCGCGCGTTTTGCTGGCGTGAACGTGGAACGGACGGTGCTTATCTCGGCGCTCGTCAGCGGTGGGATCGCGGGCATCGCCGGGATGGTGGAGGTGGCTGGTATTCAGTTCCACCTCATCGATGCGCTCTCGCCCGGGTATGGCATCACGGGCGTGATCATCGCTACGTTGGGGGCACTCAACCCCTTTGGCGTGACGATCGCCGCTCTCTTCTTTGGCCTCATTGATACTGGGGCACAGACAGTAAGTCGCGCTCTGGGAGTGCCCATCTACCTGGGCGAGGTGACTCAGGCAACCATGTTACTGGTGACCCTGGGTATGATCCTCCTCCAGCGTTACAACATCCGCGTCCGGAGGTCATGATGGACGACATCTTCCTGGTCAATCTCATCGCAGCCACCCTCCGCGTTGCCACGCCTATCCTGTTAGCGGCCATCGGCGAGACCTACGCCGAGCGCGCCGGGATCCTCAACCTGGGGATCGAGGGGACGATGTTCTTCGGCGCCTTTGTCGGTTTTTACGTGGCCGACGTCAGCGGCTCCTTGTGGACCGGCATGGGGGCCGCGGTGGTCAGTGGACTGCTCTGCGGCTTACTGATGGCGTTGTTTTCGGTGACGTTGGGTGTGAATCAGCACGTATCGGGTCTGGGGATCACGTTGTTGTTGAGTGGCCTGGCGCTCTTCGGCTTCCGCCTGCAATATGGTGGGCGTTCAACGCCCCCCTCTATCGATCCTTTTGGTCAGATCTCTCCTTTTGAGGGTGTGCCTGTTCTGGAGACCATCTTTGAGCAGTATCTTTTGACCTATATCACCTTTCTTATCATTGTACCGTTGGCGTGGTGGTTACTCTATCGCACCAGCTTCGGTCTGAAAATCCGCTCAGTCGGCGAGAACCCCGAGGCGGCAGATGCAGCAGGGGTCAATGTCTTCCGCATCCGGTACATTGCCCTCATTGTTGGCGGCGGTCTGATGGCCGCTGGCGGTGCCTTCCTTTCATTGGCCCAGCTTGGCGCCTTCACCCACGGTATCGTCTCCGGTCGGGGATGGGTGGCCATTGCTATTGTTATCTTCGGCAATTGGGACCCGCTCAAGGTGATGGCCGGTGGTTTGATCTTCGGCGGCACCTTCGCGCTTCAGCTGCGTTTGCAAGCGATGGGGCTGGAGTTGCCTATTCCCTATGAGACCTTCCTGGCGCTGCCCTATTTGGTGACGATCGTCGCCTTGGTCATCGCTGGTAGGAATGCGTCCTATCCTGCGGCGCTGCTCAAACCCTACAAGCGTGAATGATAAGCGACACGAAATACATTTAACGAGGTAAC
>JBNGDR010000309.1:0-2999 GCA_049975685.1 Anaerolineae bacterium | reverse complement strand
GTCTGCCACTGGGTGGCACCCAGAGCCAGACTCCCTTCGCGATAGGAGCGAGGTACGGTAAGCAGGGCTTCCTCTGTGGTTCGAATGATGACCGGGAGAATGAGGCAGGCTCCCGCCAAACCGGCAGAGATCATCGAGAATCCGAATTTCAGTGTCGTGACGAAGAGTGCATAGCCGAAGAGGCCGAAGATGATGGAGGGCACGCCCGCCAGTGTCTCCACGCCGAAGCGGATGATCTCCACGATCCGGCGCATCCAGCGTCCCTGTCCGTGCATCTCGCCTGCGTATTCGACGAGGTAGATTCCGGCGCCCACACCCAGCGGTGTGGCGATGACGATGGTCAAGAGAACCAGATAGAAGGTCGTGCCTACCGTGGTCGAGATGCCTCCCTCACCGGCCAGCCCACCTCGCGGTTTCGTGGTCAGGAATTCCCAGTCGATGACTTGAAATCCCTCAAGGAGCACGTACCCCACGACAGCGATGAGGACGGCAACAGCGATAATCCCCGCCAGCCAGAGGAGGCCAAAGGCCAACCTCTGAACCATTCGACGGCGCTGCAAATTAGATTTGGCTCCTATGGCTTGAGTCTGAGCTTGCTCCATGACGATTTCCTGTGCTGAGCTCATGAACCTCCTCTCTCCAGACGCTGGTGGCAGTTCTGAGTTTGCCTGCTGCGTCCCGGAGTGGTTAATGCCTATTTATGCGTGGCGGCGCTTCATCAGAATGCGCGCCATCGTATTGACGAGCATGATGAGCACGAAGAGTACCACGCCTGTCGCAAAGAGGGCGCTTTCCTGCAGCCCCGTAGCGTAAGCGATCTCCACGGCGATGTTGCCAGTCAACGTCCGGGTCTGGCGCAGGAAGACGGTGAGCGGGTTATCGTTGAGGGGCGTGGGGAAAACTACAGAGTTACCGATGACCATGATCATGGCCATTGTCTCCCCCAATGCCCGTCCAATGCCCAGAATGATCGCCGCGATGATGCCCGACCGGGCCGCGGGTATAATAACGTGCACGATGGTCTGCCAGTGGGTGCTTCCGAGGGCGAGGGATCCCTCGCGATACTCGCGCGGTACAGCACGGATGGCGTCCTCGGCGATATTGGTGATGGTTGGCAAGATCATCACGGCCAGGACGATGGAGGCAGCCAGGAGCCCGAAGCCTGAGTTGCCCGGAACAGGGATCTGGCGGATGAGAGGCACGATGACGACCATACCAAAGAGGCCGTAGACCACGGAGGGGATGCCTGCCAGCAGCTCCACCGCCGGGCGGACGATGGATCGCATGGTGTCCGGCGCGATCTCGGCCAGGAAGACGGCACATCCCAGGGATAGAGGCACGCCCAGGATGATGGCACCAACGGTAACCAGCACTGAGCCGGCGATCATTGAGAGTATACCGAACTGCTCCTCGCCAGGGCGCCACACCTTGCCCAGCAAAAAGGTCTCCAACCCAATCTCCTGAAAGGCTGGAAGCCCCTCACGTAGTGTGAAGAGCCCGATGAGGAAGACGATGAAGACAGAAATAAGAGCAAAGAACAGCAGGATATATTTGACGACTCGATCAACAATGTCCGCAACTCTCATTCTCACTCCTAACCCAGGTCAGCCGGGACCAAGGGGTTTTTATAGCCTTTTTCTTGTTTGAAGAACCAGGGTTTCCTCAGATGAACCGGAGAGTATAACTTGTACTGACAACAGGGCAGAGGCGCAGCGCCAGCTGCGCCTCTATCCTTTGAATCTTGTACCTTATCGAATGGGAAGATAACCCTCATCAGCAACGATTTGCTGTCCTTCCTCGCTCATAATGAAATCCAGCCAGGCCTTGACCAGGGCTCCGGGTTCGCCGTTGGTCATCATGTTGAGGGGGCGCACCACCGGATAGCTGCCGTCAGCGGCGTTCGCCGGGGTGGGCGCCGTGCCCTCGATGCTCACGGGCTTGACGCTCTCGTCAAGGTAGCCGAAGGAGAGGAAGCCGACGGAGTCGGGGGTGGTGGAGACGGTGGTGCGGACGGCGCCGTTGGAAGGCTGCAGGATGGCGGTGTCAACGATGGGTGGGGCCTCATCGCCCATGACCATCTCCTCGAAGGCGGCGCGGGTGCCCGAGCCCTCCTCACGGGAGACGACGATGATGGGCTTATCGGGGCCACCGACTTCGTTCCAGTTGGTGATATCGCCGGCGAAGATGTCGCGCACCTGGTCGAGGGTCAGATTATCAACGGGTACGTCGGGGTGGGTGGCGATGGCGATGCCGTCGCGGGCGATGACGTAGATCTTGAGGTCGGGATATTCCTCCAGCTCCGAATCCTTGATCTCGCGGGAGGCCATGCCGATGTCGGTGACGTCCTGCCCGGCGGACTTGACGCCGACACTGGAGCCACCGCCCTGGATGTCGATGGAGACGTTAGGATTCTGCTCCATGAAAGCCTCAGCAAAGAGCTGGGCCAGGGGCTGGACCGTGGTCGAGCCAGCGACACTGATCTCGCCTGCGAGCTCTTCGGTATCCTCGGCGGGTTCCTCGGTTTCCATGCTGCCGCCCACGGGGATGTAGTCTTCATCAGCAACGATCTGCTGTCCCTCATCACTGAGGATGAAGTCCAACCAATCCTTGACGGCCCCACTGGGCTCGCCGTTGGTCATCATGTTGAGGGGTCGCACCACAGGGTAGCTGCCATCAGAGGCGTTCGCCGGGGTGGGGGCCGTCCCCTCGATCTTTATCGCTTTGACGCTCTCGTCAAGATAGCCGAAGGAGAGGAAACCGACGGCGTCGGGGGTGGTGGAGACGGTGGTGCGGACGGCGCCGTTGGAAGGTTGCAGGATGGCGGTGTCAGCGATGGGGGGACCCTCATCGCCCATGACCAGTTCCTCGAAGGCGGCGCGGGTGCCCGAGCCCTCCTCACGGGAGACGACGATGATGGGTTTATCGGGGCCGCCGACCTCGTTCCAGTTGGTGATGTCGCCGCCGAAGATGCCCCGTACCTGGTCGAGGGTCAGATTATC
>JBNGDR010000308.1:0-3006 GCA_049975685.1 Anaerolineae bacterium | reverse complement strand
CTCCGCCTCCAGCTTCTCTTCGGCGTACTGGCGCAACAGCTCGTGGAGCTCGTAACGTCCAACCGGATCACGCCGCAGCACCGACTTATCCACCAGTGAAGAGAGGTGCAGCAGTGAGGCCTCCGCTACCTCCCGTGCCGCTTCTCGTGTGAAACCGCCCCGGAAGATGGAGAGCCGCCGGAAGAGAGCCTGCTCCTCGTTCTCCAGTAGGTGCCACGAATGCTCGAAGACGGCGCGCAGACTTCTGTGACGCTCCGGCAGGTCGCGCAGGGAGGTGGTCAGGAAGTCCAGACTGTGCTCGATCTCCGCCACGATTTCCCTGGGAGCGAGTAGACGTGCCCAGGAGGCTGAGAGCTCGATACCTAACGGGGAACCCGCGACCAGTTGACAGATGCGCACTACGTCCTCGCGGTTCTCATCGGTGAGGTCGAAGTGTCCGGCAGCCCGGCGCGCGCTCTGGATGAAGAGCTGTACGGCGCCGTATTCCGTCAACTCTTCAACGCTGGAGGACTCGGGTACCCGCATCCCTGGGATCTTGAAGACCCACTCTCCGTGTAGGTTTAGACGTTCCCGTGATGTGACCAGAAGCGTCACGCCAGGCGCTGCCCGCACGACGTCGGATAGCAGAGGGGCGACCGCGATGAGATGCTCGAAGTTGTCAAGCACCAGGAGCAGCTTCTTCTCGCGCAGGTAGTTAAGCAGCTGGTCCCTGGGTGACTCGGACTCTCGTTGGAAGAAGGGGAAATCCAGCGCGTCGGCGATGGCCTGGATGAGAAGCCCCGATGTGCTCAGCGGCGCCAGGGGTACGAAGAAGACCCCGTCGCGGAAATCCTTCAGGGCCTCCCGGGCCGTTTGCAATGCCAGACGTGTCTTTCCCATCCCACCGGGTCCCACGAGCGTGACGATGCGGGAGTCAGAAGAGGTGAGCAACGCTTTGATCTGGTCTATCTCCGCCTGTCGTCCCACGAAAGGGGTAGAGGATGCCGGGAGGTTATGCTGCGGTCCGGTGGGCTGCTGGGTCACGGATATTGAAGGTCGCGCCGCTATCTGTGAGGGCTCGGCCGGTACCTGCCGGAATTGGCCCGAGCGGATGCGCCGGTAGAGATCGACGGTCTCCTCGCTCGGCGCCAGGTTCATCCCATCCTTGAGGCGGCGCACGCAGCTTTCGTATTGTCGCAGCGCTACTGCGCGTTGCCCCGTGTGAGCGTAGAGAGCCATCAGGTGGCGGTGGGCATCCTCGTCAAGTGGGTCCAGCGCCAACCAGCATCGGGCGTAGTCGATGGCTTTGTCGAAATCACCCCGTGCTTCGTAGCACCGGACGAGGGACTCCCAGGCCTCCGTTGCCTTCCCACGTAGTACCTCCGCCTGGAAGAACTGCCATTCGTCAAAGGCGGCGCTGTCTTCGAGGGTGAAGCCGGCCATGAAGTCACCGCGATAGAGCTCTACGGCCTTGGTTAGATGAGAGATGCACACCTCGCAGAGCGCCTCGTCGGGATGGTCGTGGCGTTCGCAGGTCGTGAGGTGGCGTTGGAAAGCGTCTACGTCCAACTCCAGATCGTCGTCCTTCACCAGCGCCATCGACGCCCGATCCGCATCGATCCAGGTGCCGACGGGCGTCTGGTTCAGCGCCCACAGCGTCCGCCGGAGGTAGGCCAGGGCGCTGCTCTCGTCGTAATCGGGCCAGAACAGCGTCGCCAGACTCTCGCGGCGGTGGCACTCCCCCGTCACACTCAGATAAGCCAGCAGCGCGACGGCCTTCCGGCGGCCTATCTCAACGGATTGCTCTTCGTGTTTGACCTGAGGATTCCCCAGAAGATAAATTCGCAGTTGTGGCACCGATGCTCCTCCCGCACAAGCTTTCGACAGAGAGCGTATCACGCTTCTTATCATCGTCAAACCCACAATCTTTGCGTGCGTCCTGAACGGGTCGAGTAACCAGGGGAGAAACTCCACCTTTGATGGTTCCAATTTCCTACTTTTGGCGGAGGACGCCGGTAGCCCACGGACTACAATAAGAATAAGACGTTGCCGGTAACCGGCTAATAGGGATAGCCGAGAAGCTGAGTTGGAAACGCTTTCCGAAACGGTAGAGGCAACTCGGGAGAAACGGTCGCCGTGTATTATGAGGGCGAAGGACAAAGAGAAAAGAGCACACAGAGAGGAGGAGACCATGTTTAACCCGAACCTAATCATGAACCAGAGTCTTGGCCTGAGCTCCCCCAGTTGCGAGCGAGAGCGCGGCGGCGAAGCCATCAAGGCCGCGTTGTCCCTCTTCCGCAAGGTGCGGGTGCGGGGTTGGCTGGCCAGGACCTGGGGTAAACTCACTGGTCGTCTCCCCTCACTCATCTCCCTCTCCGAGGTAGAGAAAAAGTGCACGGTTCGTGGGCGCTGCTACGACGGCATCCATAGCGTCCCTCTGGACAAGATTCGGGGCAGCGAGGGGCGGGAGCAGGACTTCGATGCGCACTTCAACCCTCTCCATGCTTCCGACCGGGATCGTTGGGTGGGCGTAGCCGCCGCCTGGCAGAGCCGGGCCTCACTGCCGCCGGTGGAGCTCATCCAGGTGGGTGACGTCTACTTCGTACGCGACGGACACCATCGCATATCCGTCGCCAGGGCCCTGGGGCAGGAGGCCATCGACGCCGAGGTGACCGTCTGGCGGGTCAGCGGTCCCCTCCCCTGGGAGCAGCGCCAGCCCGCATACCAGCCCGCACAACAGATCATATAGTCCAGCGCAAGTTTCGACAGTCATAGCATCACGCTTCTTCATAGGGACGGCGGCGTGCCGGGATACCGCGCCGCCGTCTCCTCTTACCTCTGGAGCCACTACTAGCGCTCGTAGCCGTCCCTACATGAACGCTCATAGCCCCTCCCCACGCGAACGCTCGTAGCCCCGTCCTCGGGGCGGCTTCGCAGAACAGGCACGGGACTCCCGGTTTGATCACGTTATGACCGCCCCCGGGACGGTGGCTGAGAGCAGTTTTATCAGGCACGGGTTTGCAGGAC
>JBNGDR010000307.1:0-3047 GCA_049975685.1 Anaerolineae bacterium | reverse complement strand
TCATAAACGTCAAACCAGTTCAGCAGATCCTCCTCGCGGCGTTGAGCCTCGGCCTCTCTCTGACGCTCCCGAAATTCTCGCTGCCGTCGAGATATCTCGCCCTGCAGCTCCTGGGGATAACGCACCCACTTGAGTTCATAACGCCCTGTTTCCCCGGCCGTCTCCAGCATCACATGACCGTACTTCAGGAGGCGGGCAAGGACATTAGGAACTTCGTAGCTGATGTTCTGAATGCGATCCAGGCGTGTCTCCTGACGGATCTCCTCCAGCAACATGGGTTTTTGGAATACGAGAATGACCCGGCTGGGTGTTATCTCAAAATAGTCATTGCGCCAATCTTCCAGCTGCCACAACATGATGGCAAAGAGTACCGCCTCCAGGAACAACCACAAAGCTAGAAACCAGGAGAGAAACCCGGCCGTGATGACCGCGCCCACGATGAGCCATAGGCCTGCAACTGTCACAATGAAAAAGGGTAAGATAATGTGCAGGTTCCGTATGAATCCAGGCAACCAGTAGCGGTGACAATAAACAGTCTGCTGATTCCTTCCGACCATCCAGGAGGGCGGGAAGAAGTAATCCTTAAGGGCCGAGGGCAGGATCATGCCCTTTCGGGGAGGTTGCACAGTAGAAGGAGGTTCTGGCTCTGGCGGTGGGGGCAAATCTTCAGAGCGTAGACGACGCTCCAACTTATCTCTGATCTTGCTCCGCAAAGTGATAACATCTTGCGCCTGGTTACGTTCGATCTCGCGGAAGATGAGCTCACGCAAACGCATGGGCCGCCGAACACCGGTGAGGTCGATCTCGACCGTCTCACCCGCCGTCTGGAGGATAATGTCTCCAAAACCAAGTGTGTTCGCCAGGAAGCTGGACTGGATAACATTAATGTCCTCCAGGTTCCCCAACGGCGCTTCCTCCATGCTCTCCCGCACAGGCCAGGTACGCTCGTAATGGACAATCCGCTCGGTGGTCAGCACGAAGACATCATCTCGCCAGTTCAGATACTCCCATACAATCCAACCCACTATAGCAAGAAGCAAAATCCCCACCAGCACGGCGAAAACAGTGGCGATGGGGCCACCCAGGCCCAGCAGTACGGACACCAACGGAAAGAGAATGAACAACAGAAATATAGGCAACGTCGTGCGACGCAGAAGATAGATCCAATGGCGACGCTCTGAGAAGACAACCAGCTCATCCTCGCGCAGCCACTTGAACTCTGGGGTCTCCAGCCGTTGTCGCAGCTGGGGGGAGACTTTGAGTAGGCGTCTGACACGCTGATTTTGCTCCAGGAAAGATCGGAACCCTTCGCGCTCCAGATATAGGACCTTGACCGGCGTCAACGCCTCCGCAGAGGTATCATGGACATCACCCACGAGCAGCGCCGTCTCCCCTACGGAGTCCCCCGGCTGCATATCGCGGACATATCGAGTCAACCCCTCCCGATCGATGCGAACCAGCCGGACCACACCTTCGAGAATATAATAGAGGCGCGTCCCGCGCTCCCCCTGTTTGAAGAGCCACTGCCCCTGTTCAAACTCTTCAAGATTGACTAACTCGGCCAATGCTTGCAGTTCTCGCCTTCGCCGCTGGCGCTTCAGCTCGGCAAAGAGAGGAATGCGCATCAAGTGACCAACAATCGTCCCTATCTTCATGATTCTTTAATTATACCACGATCTTTCAAACGCTGTGCTGATCTTCAAATCACGACGGTGACCGTTCAAGCACGGTCCGCCGGACGTCCTCAATACGTCGTACATCCTCACGCCCAAGATCCTCCAGAAAATCCGTGTAGGCCAGCTCCTCAGATGGTGAGACGATGCGGCTTTCAGCCTGTACGCGGCGGAAGGCGCCCGGCGCCCGCCCTTCCCAGATGAGTCGACTCCCCGAGCCGTCACTCTCGTAGACACGGCGGAGCCAACGCCGCATGGACCAGCCGCCCCGCCGCTCCGTGCCAATGAAAACCTTGAGTGTGATCTCATCGAGGTGGGCGAAGGGCACACCATTCTCTTGGCAGAGTTGATCCTTCGCCTCATCCAGGGTATCGGCGTGTAGATTCGACGCCACGAGGTGCCCACGACCGGCGAGACGGAAGAACTTCTGCACATCCTGCCCCCAGATGTAGGCGAAGTAATAGGTGGCAGGGCTGATCTCGTGAGCAAGGTAGCAGGTCTCACCAAAGTTATTGTCCCGTAAACCCTCCGTCAGTACCGCCCGGCTCTCGATGGCGCGTAGACGCGTCGTGTCTGGCAGGAAGTTCAGTAACGCGCACATCACCGCCGTCTTGCCCGCACCGCCCGGATTGGCCCCCACAAGAAGGGAAGCGCCGGAACGCATCACCGCCGCAAGGTAGCCCGCCATCTCCAGATTCATCGTCTCCGCATCGACGAGATCGACGAGGGAGAGCATCCGTCCGCCCCGCTGATTGCATGCGTTGATGGCACGGATGTGCTGGCGCAGGGATGTCGTCCCCATCGTCTCAGCAGGTGAGGTGGAGCGCAGCGGCGACCTCGCGCTCTCCGCGAAGTTCATTGTACCGGTCGACGGCGTCGTGAGAGTTGAGGATGACGACCTCGATACCGGCATCCCGCAGAGCCCGCTCCGTCCCGCGGGTGACCCGCATTCTTCCGTTGGCCCCCTGCCCCACTACCAGTACCTCCGGCCCGGCTTCGAAGACAGCGTCAAGATCCTCGACGTGTAGGACGTGGCCCTCCTTGCGCCACCAGCCGCCCCTCACACCATCGGGCAGGACGATGACGTCCTGGTCGTAAGATTGCCCATCGATGACAATCTGTCCAAAGCGATAAGATTCGATTTTCGGTGTAGTCATGGTCAAGCCCTCTCTGACTATGCGAATTCAACACAATTATTATAACCTAGCCACCCCATGAGTACAGACTCTCGATAGTCCCATACCTTGCAATAGAAAAACCTAATCCAGGACCGGCAGGATCAACGCCGAAGGATGGCTCGCATCATGCAGAATGATGGTGTGGGCAATGCGGGCCGGTGCCCCCTGCCCCACGTACATTTCACCGTTGTTGGGG
>JBNGDR010000306.1:0-3047 GCA_049975685.1 Anaerolineae bacterium | reverse complement strand
CTGGAGGAGATGAAAGCGGGCGAACGCGACAGGGCTCGTTTCTGGATTGATCTCGATCTGGATGCTCATGACGCACCTCAGAAGATCCTCATCGAGTATTACGCTCTTCGGGATGAAGCAGGTCGTTACCTGGGCTGTGTGGAGGTGACACAGAACGTTACCGAGATCCAGGAACTGACCGGCGAGAAGCGCTTACTTGGCGAGACTTGATGGCGGTAGAGTTATTACTTTCTAGGAACCCCTTCAACCCATTGGCTACATGACTACCAGACTACACAACTATCAGACTATTTTCAAAAGGAGAGATCCATGACCAAGTTCACTGTATCCATTGACCGCGAGGATTGCATCATCTGTGGCGTCTGCTGGAGTGTCTGTCCCGAAGTCTTCGAGCCCAGCGAAGAGGACGAGCTGAGCCAGATTGTCGAGGAATACCGCGTGAAGGACGACCCCGGTGAGGGTGAGATTCCGGCCGATCTTGAGGATTGTGCCGTGGAGGCAGCTGACTCCTGCCCCGTCGAGATCATCACCGTTGAGGAAATCTGAGCGAGGATATCGGGGTTGAGATCATGACAAACCATCTACAACAGAAGGTCATACTCATCACCGGCGCGACGGGCGCTCTGGGCTCCGTTGTGACCCGGGAGTTCGCGCAGACGTCTGCTCGTCTGGTGTTGACCAGTACCTCAGAGGACAAACTGCGGCGGCTGGCATCGGAGACGGGCCTCCCTGAAGATCGATACCTCATCAAGACTGCCGATCTCAGCGATAATGTGGCGGTGACGGAGCTGGTGAACGCCACTGTCGAGCGTTTTGGTGCCGTCGACGTGCTCCTCAACACCGCTGGCGGCTGGCGTGGAGGAGATCCCGTGCACAAGACCTCTCTTGAGGAATGGAATCTGATGCTGAATATGAACTTGCATTCAGCTTTCCTCATCTCGCGCGCCGTGCTTCCTCACATGCTGGAAGCTGGCTGGGGCCGCATCGTGCACGTCGCGTCGAAATCGGCGGTCGAGCCCCACGGCAAGCATGCGGGCTACGCCGTTTCCAAGGCTGGCGTCGTGACCCTTACGGACGTTATCGCCGACGAGGTGAAGGGCACCGGGGTTACCGCCAACGTGATCCTGCCCAGCACCATCGATACGCCCAATAACCGGAAGTACATCCCGGACGCCCATCCCGAAAAATGGGTACCACCGGAGCAGATCGCCGCACTGATGCGCTTCCTGTGCTCTGAGTCAGCCGCCTCTATCAACGGATCTCACATCGGTATCTACGGCGATCTATGACATGCGAAGAAGAATTAGATAAGGAGAGAGATGAGAACCCTTGGTTTGACCCTAATGGTGCTTGCTGTACTAACTCTGGTTGCCTGCGGTGGTACCTCGTCCGAGACACCCCAGGGAGAGGTGCTGCTGGAAGAACGTTGTACCGAGTGTCACGCTCTGGATCGTGTAACCCAGGTCGAGCAGACGCGCGCGGAGTGGCAGGCGACGGTGGAGGATATGATTGCCAGAGGTGCCACCCTGAACGATGAAGAAAAGGGTGTTCTGGTTGACTACCTGGCCGAGAACTACGGGCCATAACAAGCACAGGGATAGCCGAATCTGGATATTGTGTTTGTTGTCAACCACCCTGGGCGTTGGTTGTGGATGTGGTGTACACAACGTGCAGTTGCTGATACAATGGGAGTATGGCAGGCTCCATCGCATAAACGATGTGACATAGGCCTGACAACCAAAATTCACTACATCCACTGAAGAAAGGAGTTTGACACTATGGATCTGAAGTTGATTGAGTCGCTTGTCGAGCGCGACAAGACGAGCAAGATTGTGTATCTGGTGATGGACGGCGTTGGAGGGCTGCCTATGGAAGCTGGCGGTCCCACCGAGCTGGAGGCCGCGCACACGCCCAATCTCGACGCCCTCGCTGCCCAGAGCATCTGTGGATTGCACGAACCCATAGCCCCTGGGGTCATCGGCGGCAGCGGTCCCTCCCACCTGGGGATCTTTGGTTACGATCCTCTCAAGTATCAGGTGGGTCGAGGTGTGCTCTCGGCTTTGGGTATTGACTTTGACCTTCGGAAAGAGGATGTGGCGGCGCGCGGTAACTTCTGCACCGTCGATGCCGAGGGCCGCGTCACCGATCGTCGGGCCGGGCGCATCCCCAGTGAGAAGAACCAGGAACTCCTCTCACTCCTGTGCAGCAAGCTTGATATCCCCGGCGTGGAAGTCTTCATGGACACTGTCAAGGAGTATCGCTTCCTGCTCGTACTGCGCGGCGAAGGGCTCTCGGGAGCTTTGAACGAGACCGATCCTCTTGAGGAGGGCAAGAAACCCATACGCCCAGACGCTGTCGAGGACACACCGGAGGCGAAGAGGACGGCTGAGATCGTGCGCGAGTTTGTGCGCCAGGTGGGCGAGATTCTGGCCGACGAGCAACCCGCTAACATGGTGCTGCTACGGGGGTTCTCCAAACTTCCCGATTGGCCCTCTATGGAGCGTGCTTTCGGCCTGAAGGCCGCCGCTATCGCCATGTATCCCATGTACCGGGGCGTCTCCAAACTCATCGGCATGCACGCTTTCCCGGCCAGCCATTCTGTGGAGGAGGAGTTCGATCTGCTGGAGGAGCAATGGGATAATTACGATTTCTTCTTCGTCCACATCAAGCGCACCGATAGCGCTGGCGAGGATGGCGATTTCGACCGCAAGGTTAGCCTCATCGAGGAAGTCGACACCTTCGTCCCCCGGATTCGGGATTTGAAGCCGGACGTTATCGTCGTAACCGGCGATCATTCCACGCCGGCGAAGATGAAATATCACAGCTGGCATCCCGTGCCCACCCTTATCTGGTCGGAGATCTGCCGGCCGGATCACGTGAAGGTCTTTGGGGAGCGAGCTTGTATAGGTGGCGGTCTGGGGCCCCGTATTCCGGCGACCCATCTCATGCCCATTGCTCTCGCCAATGCCCGCCGTCTGGGAAAGTATGGCGCTTGACCTCAATCATCGTTTGAAAGTGAGGTGATAGAGGGCGCCAACGGGTACTCT
>JBNGDR010000305.1:0-3051 GCA_049975685.1 Anaerolineae bacterium | reverse complement strand
TCGGCCAGGGGCCAGGGCGCGATGATCAGCGCCTCTCCCTCCTTGAAGCCCTCGGGCAATGCCTGCCAGATAGCCTCGGTGACGTAGGGCATGAAAGGATGTAAAAGCCGCAGCGCCTGCTCCAATACCGTCAGCAGCACGGCGCGGGGTACATCCTTGTCGGCCTCATCCTCGTAGAGGCGCACCTTCGTCGCCTCGATGTACCAGTCGCAGAATTCATCCCAGAGGAAATCTCGGATGCGCCGACCGGCCTCACCGTACTGGTGCCCCTCCATCAGATTGAAGACCTCGTCCGTCAACCGATTCACGCGACTGAGGATCCAGCGATCCTCCAGAAGCAGGTGATCGCGCAAGCTTTCAATATCGGTGGGGAGCTCTCCCCCCTCCGGCAGATTCATCAGGATAAAGCGCGTGGCCTGCCAGATCTTGTTGGCGAAGTTGCGCGCCCCTTCGATGCGCCGGGGGTCGAGGTTCATGTCGTTACCCGGCGTCGATGAGGTGGCGAGGGTGTAGCGTAACGCGTCCGTGCCGTACTCTTCAATGATGTAGAGGGGATCGTACTTCCAGGCGTCGGGCATCGATTTGCTGATCTTCTCCCCATGCTCGTTGCGAATGAGACCGTGGAGATAGACGACGCCGTAGGGTGCGCGTCCCGTCAACTCCAGCGCCAGCATAGTCTCGCGAGCCACCCAGAAGAAGAGGATGTCGTAGCCCGTCTCGCGGATATCGTTAGGGAAGAAACGTTTGAAGTCATAGGCGTCCTCATCGGGCCACCCCAGTGTCGAGAAGGGCCAGAGCCCTGACGAGAACCAGGTATCTAGCACATCCTCATCTTGATGGATGGCGTCGCTCTCGCACGCGGGACAGGTGGCGGGATCCTCAATAGCGCTCCACTGGTGATCGCATTCATCACAATACCAGACGGGGATGCGGTGGCCCCACCAGAGCTGGCGGCTGATGCACCAATCGCGGATATTCTCCATCCAGTGGAACCAGACCTTCTCAAAACGCTCGGGGATAATGCGCATCTCCCCGCTGCGCACCGCCTCCATGGCCTTGGCCGCCAGAGGCTTGGCCCGGACGAACCACTGCGTGCTGATCTTGGGCTCGATAACCGTATCGCACCGCTGACAGTGGCCCACCGTGTGGTGGTAATCCTCCACCCTGACCAGCAGACCCTCCTTCTCGAAGTCGTCCACGATGGCATCCCGGGCCTCATACCTGCCCAGTCCCTCGTAGGGACCCGCCTCCGCGTTCATCACCGCCGTATCCGTCATGATGTCCACGCGGGGCAGGTGATGGCGGATGCCGATCTCGTAGTCGGTGGGATCGTGGGCAGGTGTGACCTTCACCGCACCCGTGCCGAACTCGGGCTCCACCGCCTCATCAGCCACGACGGGGATCTTCCGCTCGACACCAGGGAGCATCGCCAGCTTATCCACGAGATCGCACCAGCGTTCGTCCTCGGGGTGGACGGCGACACCTGTGTCGCCCAGGATAGTCTCGGGGCGCGTCGTCGCCATCTCGATGAAGGCTGTAGCGCCCTCGGCCCAACGCCCGCTGCCCCACGCGTGCTCCGGCCCCTCCCAGTCATCGTTGATAATAGGATAGCGGATAACCCAGAGGTGGCTGTCGTGCTCCTTGGGCTCCACTTCCAGATCGGAGATGGCGGACTCACAGCGGGGGCACCAGTTGACCATGTAGGGTCCCCGGTAGATGAGATCGCGCTCGTAGAGGGTATGAAAAGCCACCCGGACGGCGTGGCTCAAGCCCTCATCGAGGGTGAAGCGCTCTCGTTCCCAATCGCAGGAGACGCCCAGCTGGCGGTGCTGGTCGGTGATGCGCGCGTGCGTCTGCTCTTTCCACGCCCATACCCGCTCGATGAAGGCCTCACGGCCCAGATCGTGACGGGTGAGCCCCTCGCTCTCCAGCTTGCGTTCCACGACGTTCTGCGTGGCGATCCCCGCGTGGTCACTGCCCGGCAGGAAGAGGGCCTCAAAGCCCCGCATCCGGTAGTAACGGGTCATCAGATCCTCCAGCGCGGCGGTGATGGCGTGCCCCAGGTGGAGGATACCCGTGACGTTGGGCGGCGGCATGGTGATGCAGAATCGCGGGCTCGATCCGGGCTCGGTCGGACCTTTGTCCCGAGCGCAGCGGGGGGCCCGGCCCGAGCTGGATGAAGTCGTCGCCAAACCCTTCTCTATCGAGGTCTCGGGCTTGAAATAACCCTGCGACTCCCACCATTCGTAGAGCTGCTCTTCATGTTCCTGCGGATTATACGTCTTGGATAATTCAGTCATGATTTTCCTTTCGTCTTTCTACTCACTACTTACCGCTCACTGCTCTCTGCTCCATCTATATGCAACCCACACTCGCGCTTCCCCATCCCGGTCCAACGCCCGGCCCGCTCATCCTCAACCGAGTAGACGGGTACCGTGCAGGGCTGGCAACCCACGCTCAGGTAACCCTTATCGTAGAGAGGGTGAGCCAGCAGGTCATGCTCCTGGCGATAGGCCTCGACCTGGACCCGTGTCCACTCCAGGAGCGGATGAACCTTGATCACGCCCGATATCTGCGGCACCAGGCCTGCGAGACTCAACCGGTTGCGTGTCTGATCCCGGCGCACACCCGCGACCCAGGCGACCATGCCGTTGAGCGCACACTGCATCGGCTGGACCTTGTTCACGTGACAACATAGATCCGGGTTGGTGTAAAAAATATCCTCACCATACTGCTCCAGGAAGGCCTCCGGCGAGAGATCCGGCTTCACAACCACCAGGTTCAACCCGAAACGTTCCACCAGCTCGTCCCGGAAGGCCAACGTCTCGGGGAAATGGAAACCTGTGTCGATGAAGGTGACCGGCATCTCCGGACAGACGCGCCCGATCATGTGCAGCAACGGCACGCTCTGCGTCTGGAAGGAGGAGGTCGCCACGATCCGGGGGGCGAAAGAAGCCCACGCCCACTCCAGGATCTCCTCGGGCGACGGATGCTCCGAGCGCGAGTTGATGAACTGCTCAAGTTCCATAGTCATAACGCTCACCTTGCAGG
>JBNGDR010000304.1:0-3054 GCA_049975685.1 Anaerolineae bacterium | reverse complement strand
TGCGCGGTCAAAGAGGTACGCCGTTCGAGGCGTTTTTGCATCAGCGCCAGGGCTTCGTCGAGCCGCTCCTCGGCCATCAGCGCCTTGACCCGCAGATCCATCAGCGAGACCAGTGAAGGATTGCAGGGTATCAACACGTCCAGGCAAGCTTGCAATGCTGGGATCTGCTCCCAGCGTAGCAGGAAGTTCAACAGGCGGCTGCGTTCATTGCCACCCAGCGCACCCAGCTTGTCAAGCGACACCCCCACCTGGTCGAGGACGGAATAGGTCGTCATAGGTTCTCCAGGTCAACGGTCACGTCATAGTCGGGAACGACGTGGACGGCGTGAGCCAACGGCCAATATTCGCCCTTCCATTGGCGACTCAGTCCCAGGGTGAGATAGATAGCCTCGGCTTCCAGGCGCTCCAGGAGCGCTTCGTGGGTCAGTTGCAGGCTACTGCGCTTCTCCTGCGCCAGCCAACGGCGTCCCAGCGCCCGCCACTTCAGGTCGGTCACCGGGACCCCCCGGCGTCCGGTAGCGCGGGGGCATTGTACCTCTCCAGATAGTGTGAAACGCAACCGTACCTCATATTTGCCCGAATAGCGGTCCAGAGAGAAGAAAGCCCACACCTGCTCGGGTTGTACGAGACAGAGCGAGCGCTTGTGGTCGATGAAGACCTCCTCGGGCGCCCCATCAAGGTGGCGCGGGAAGAAGGCGGCGCGTTTCTCACCTTCCAGGCGCCGCAGACGCCGGGGACGATGGCGCACGAAATCGGTGATCCAATCCTCGACGTGGGGAGGTTCCGGGCGTGGTTTGAGCAACTTCAGCGTAACCACGTCCCCGCAGAGGATCAGGTGCCCGTCGGCGTCCATCATATCCTCTGGCAGGACGGTGTCGAATTCACGGGTCGGGCGTACCCAACGCAACCCCGTCACGGGGGCCCGCTCGGTGGTGAAGCCGGCAGTGCAGATACCGCTCTTCATCTTGGTCATCGCCAGGATAAGCACCTCTCGCACGGGCATAGCACATCCCTCCTACAGATGAACGATGTCCAGATCCGGTAAGTGTTGTGTCCAATATTCGGCAACGAGACGTCGATGACAGTGCTCGGCGGTGGGTTCGGCGCAGAGCAAACAGGGCGCATCATAGCAGCGGAGAACCTCCCGCCCAAGATTCAAAGCATCCCGGGCGTCCAGCAGGGAGAGGAATTGCTTCTCGTAAACGGCCCAATCGCTGTCCTCCTTGTAGGCGTCGAGAATCTCGGGTGTGGGGGCCAGTTCCGGGATATGCCGGTAGGCGATATCGAAACCCTCGCGCAGGAGGAAATCCAGGGTATCACGCTTTGTGTAGCCCGCGAGATGCGAGGTATTCCGGAGTCGAATATCGATCACCGCATCCACCCCCGCCTGGCGGAGCTGAGTGATAAAGGTTTCCAGCGATTTACGCTGGTAGCCGATGGTGTAGATAGTTTGGTTCATGGATTCATCATGAATAACGAGCTAGAAAAACGAGAGCTGTTCAGCCTCCATACGGCCCTCAACGGTCGTGCCGTCGGGTTGAATGTGAAGTACCTGCACCTCTCGCGCCAGCAATGTCTGGGTGATCAACAGGTGGCGGTGACACTGCCGGTGATCGCCCTCACTGCACATCACCGCGACCGTAGCTTCTTCTGCCAGTTCGAGCAGGCGCTGGATACCGGCTTGATAGGGAGCAGTCTGCTCCATCCGCCGGTAGTTGGGTCGATCTTGCCCCGGTTCATAGAGAGCCGGATCCCTGGGGCGACCACCCAGAACGTCGCCCATGAAGACGTAGCGGATCTCGGCCTCTTGCAGCGCTTCCTGCAAGTCCTCGCGGTTGAATTGGGAGGTCCACTGGCTGTACGGCTGACTGCGCACGTCGACGACGACATCGACAGCGTGCTTACGCAGCAGCGCCAGAAAATCCTCTACCGTATGCGTACTATGACCAACCGTGTGGAGTACCACGTTATCTTCTCATTCGAATGAGCAGGATGCAGGATAGCAGGGGGCGTCTCGCCCCCTGCTTCTTTTCCCTGTCTTCTGTGTCACGCCTAATCAGGAATAATGTGCGTTCCGGTCTTACCTTCCAGCGCTTCCATGATATGAGCGGGGTCGGTGACGATAGCCTTCTTGCCGCCCGCCTTCAGGTAACGGATAATGGCGCGTACCTTGGGAGCCATGCTGCCCTCGGCAAAGTGGCCCTCTTCCAGATACTTCTCGGCTTCGGAGACGGTCATCTCGTCGATGGCCTCCTGCTCCGGCGTATTGAAATTGAGACAGATCTTCTCGACGGCGGTGGAGATGAGGAAGAGATCGGCATTGATGGCCTGTGCCAGTAGCGAAGAAGCGAAGTCTTTATCAATGACGGCTGCAATGCCCTCGAGGTAACCCTCTTCGTTCCTGATGACGGGAATGCCGCCGCCGCCGACGGTGATGGCGCAGATACCATTGTCGAGCAGCGTCTTCACCGCGCCCAATTCGATGATCTCCTCGGGGAGAGGTGAGGGCACGACACGGCGCCAACCGCGCCCGGCGTCCTCAACCACCGTCCAGCCCTCCTCGGAAGCCCGCTTCTGAGCCTCGTCCTTTTCCATGAAGCCACCGATGGGCTTGCTGGGATTCTCGAAGGCCGGGTCGTCCTTGTTCACCAACACCTGCGTGACGACGGTCGCCACACTCTTCTCCATCTTCCGCTGGCGGAACTCGTTATCGAGGTTCTGCTGCAGGGCGTAACCGATGGCGCCCTGGGTGTCAGCGCCACAGGCGTCGAGGGGCACCTCGTGCATCCCGGCGACCTTCGCCGAGATCTCCGAACGACGGAGAATGAAGCCCACCTGAGGGCCATTCCCGTGACCAATGGCGACGTCCCATCCCGCCTCGATCATATTGGCGATATGGTGCGCCGTCTCGCCCGCCGCCTCGTACTGATCCTCAACCGTCTGGTGCTGCTTGTCCTTGATCAATGAGTTACCGCCAATAGCAATGACGGCCCATTTCCGGTCAGTCATACTGATCTCCTTGTTTCTTAGTCTGTTAGTTTGATAGTCGGGTAG
>JBNGDR010000303.1:0-3083 GCA_049975685.1 Anaerolineae bacterium | reverse complement strand
GGATGGAAGAGATACCGGATCTTACCCCCAGACAGTCGACGCTGTTGCGGTACATCGTGCGGGAACACGTCCGCACCGTGAATCCCGTCGCCTCGGGCACCGTGGTGGAGCGTTACAGGCTCGACATCAGCCCCGCGACGGTGCGCAACGAGATGGCCCGGCTGGAGGAGTTAGGCTACCTCTGGCAGCCACACACCTCCGCCGGGCGGGTACCGACGGAGCACGGCTACCGCTATTTCGTCGAGCGGCTCATGGAGGAGCAGACCCTCTCCCTGGTCGAACAGCGGACTATCGCCCACCAGTTCTATCAAGCTCGCGACCACATCGAGGAATGGGTGCCGCTGGCCGCATCGGTCCTGGCCCGGACCACGCGCAGCGCGGCCCTGGTCACCGCGCCGAAGGCCGCCCATGCCATCTACAAACACCTGGAGCTCATCAGCACCCACGGGCGGGCCGTCCTGTTAGTGCTCGTGCTGGAGGGGGGCACGGTGGAGCAGCGCTTCCTGGCCCTGCCGGAGCCGCTGAACCAGCCCACCCTCAGTGAGGCCGCCGATCGCCTGAACCAACGCTTCAGCGGCCTCAAGAGCCACGAGATAAGAGAGCACATCAACGAACTTCCGCCCCTGGAAGCCGACGTCGCGCAGCTGGTGCTCTCCCTCATGGAGCAGGCCGAGAGTCTACCCGCCGACGAGATCTACTACCAGGGACTCCCGCTGCTCCTTCAGGAACCCGAATTCGCCGAGGGGGAGCAGGGGTCAACGGGCCTGGTGCGCGTCCTGGAGGAACACAGCCAGCTCCAGGCTTTCATCGCCGACGCGCTGAGCCCGGTGGAGTCCATCGGGAACGTGCGCGTGATCATCGGCGGCGAAGGACGCTGGGAGGCCTTGCACGCGTGCAGCCTCATCCTCACCCGCTACGGTGTCGCCGACTATGCCACCGGCGCCCTGGGGATTCTGGGACCCATCCGCATGAGTTACGGGCGGGCCATCTCCGCCGTACGCTTCGTCTCCGGTGTCCTCAACGAGATGACCTACGAGATGTATCACCCAACGGGCCGAGATCTACCCTCGCCCGACGATAGAACCTGACGTTAAAACGGAGGGCGCAGAGGTAAAACCTCATTGACCACGCGCATCCCATCGAGATACCTACGTACGGAGGTAGGATTTATGGAAGAGACTGACAACAAAGAAAAAGAGACCGAGATAGAGGAAGAACAAAATACAGAAGAGATCCCCGACGAAGAAGCCCGGGGGGATGAAAAGGAAGATCAAGAGGCAGCGAGTACCGAACCCGAAGCAGCAGAGCTAGAAGAGGAAAAGACAGAGGTTGAGCGTCTGCGCGAAGCACTCGCTGAAGCCGAGGAAAAGGCCGCCAAGAACCTGCAGGGCTGGCAGCGGGCTCAAGCCACGCTGGAAAACTACCGTAAGCGTGTCGCCACGGAACGGGAGATCTGGACCGCCGATGCACAGGCCGTCCTGCTCAACCAGCTTCTTCCCGTGCTGGACGATTTTCAGCGCGCCTTCGGGAACGTCCCGGAGAAGCAGGCCGACGCCAAGTGGCTGGAAGGTATCCGGCTGGTGGAGCAGAAGCTGCTCCGCGTCCTCGCCATCTCCGGCGTCAAGGCCATCGAGGTGGAGCCGGGCGACGAGTTCGACCCGCATCTCCACGAGGCAGTGATGAGCCGCGAGGCCGAGGGGTTTGAGGAAGGCCAGATCATCACCGAACTTCAGACGGGATATCGCCAGGGGGAGCGCGTGCTGCGCCCCACGCTGGTCATCGTCGCGCAGGCCCCCTCAGAATCCCAGCCCACGACGCAAAGGGAAGAGGAGACCGAAGCCAGCGGAGAAGCCGAGTAGAACGAAGCGTCGTAAGGTAGCATTTCTCAAGAGTACCTAAGGAAGTTTGAGGAGCTGGAGACCGAATCTGAGATCGGCGCCCTGCTCCCCACGAGATTATAACCGGAGTAAAGATGCCGAACAACGATTATTATAGTGTGCTGGGTGTGGCCAGAAGCGCATCCCAGGAAGAGATCAAGATCGCTTATCGCAAACTGGCGCGGAAATACCATCCTGACGTCAGCAAGGAGCCAGATGCGGAGGAGCGCTTCAAAGAGGTCAATGAGGCCTACGAGGTGCTCTCCGACCCGGAGAAGCGCAACATGTACGACCGTTTCGGGACGGTGACCCCGGGCGGCATGGGCGGTTTTGATGGCTTTCGCGATCCCTTCGACATCTTCGCCGAGGTCTTTGGCTTTGGCGGACTCGGGGGCTTCGGATTCGGGACCGGCGGTCGCCGGTCCGGCCCCCAGCGAGGACGGGACATTCGCACCCGGGTGGATATCACCTTCGAAGAGGCCGCCTTCGGTGTGGACAGAGAGATCGAGATCCAGCGCATGGAGCTCTGCGACGTCTGCAACGGCTCGGGCGCGGAACCGGGAACCAGGACGGACCGCTGCCCGGAGTGTAATGGGACGGGCCAGGTGCGGCGTGTGCAGCAAACCCTCCTGGGTTCTTTCGTCAACATCTCCACCTGCCCCACCTGTGAGGGCAAGGGCACCGTGGTCAAGACGCCGTGCCACAAGTGTCACGGGTCGGGCAAGGTCTACCGTCGCCGGCGTATCGAAGTCCAGGTGCCGGCCGGTGTCGAGAGCGGTATGTCCATCCGGCTGGCCGGGCAGGGGGAACCCGGCGAGCACGGCGGCCCTCCCGGCAATCTCTACGTCACCCTCAACGTCAAACCCCACCCCTACTTCAAACGCCAGAACGACAACGTCACCCTGGAGCTCCAGATCAACGTCGCGCAGGCGGCGCTGGGGGGCACTGTGACCGTCCCCACCCTGGAGGGAGACCGCGAGATCGACATCCCCTCCGGAACCCAATCAGGCAACGTACTGCGCATACGCGATCTGGGGATCCCGCATCTACGGGGGAGTGGTCGCGGCGATCAGCTGGTGGTCATTCAAGTCGCCATACCCAAGCACCTCACAACGGAACAGCGCGAACTCTTCAAGGAACTCGCGCAGACTCTAGGGACGGAGATCGTCGTTGAAGAGAGACAGGGCTTCGTCGACCGCCTCAAGG
>JBNGDR010000302.1:0-3093 GCA_049975685.1 Anaerolineae bacterium | reverse complement strand
AGCCGATAGATGTCGGGTTCGCCGTCCCTGCTGGATGTGAAGAGGATGGCTCCGCCGCGTCCCACGGCCGGCTCCCAGCTTCCAGATTCTCCCGGTGTGCGGGTGACCCTCTCGGTATTCCCCTCCGATGTGATGCGGTAGATCTCCATTTTGCCGTCGCGACTGGACGTGAAGAGGAGATCGCCTCCCGTATCGACGGGGGACCAACTCCCTGTGTCCCCAGGTGAGGTGGTGACCCGCTGGGTCTCTCCATCTGAGGTGAGCCGGTAGATCTCGGGTTTGCCGTCACGGTTGGAGACGAAGAGCAGACTTCCGGGTGGGCTCAGAATGTTGCTTCCCAGCAGCAGCCAGATGCCTGCCGCCACCGCGATGAGTACGGGTACTACCCATAAAACCTTTGTAGGAATGCGTTTCCGGGGCCGGGCCGGTTTTGCGGGCGCTGCTCTTTCCTCGCCTGCCGCTTCGAGGGGAGGGGAAGGTGTGACTATCTCCTCCACCTTCTCGACGGGGTGGGGAATCTCGCGGGCGGGCAGAGGCTCCGGGGCCGGCTCGGATCTGGGCTTTTCGATAGGTGGCGGGGGTTCCGGTGATACCTCGGGCTCCGCCGCCGGCTCTTCAAGTTTGACGGTGCCGCCGCGACCGCTGAGGGTGGGGTGCACCGGCTCTTGTATCGATGCCGGAGGTGCGGGTGGGAGCGCCCGGCGCATCTCATCGATACTCTGCCACCGTTGAGTGCGCGCCATCTCCAGGGCTTTCATAACGGCGGAGGCGGTCGCCTCGGTGACATCGGGGTTCAGGGAGCGGAGGGGAGCGAAGTGCTCGGGATCGGCCATGCGGTCGGTAGCGCTCAGGGGCGCCTGGCCCGTCAATGCGTGATAGAGGGTTGCGCCCAGACTGTAAACGTCGCTGCGGGGATCCGTGTGGCCCAGGCGTGCGCTGTACTGTTCCGGCGGGGCGTACTCCGGCGTACCCAACCCGCGCATGACAGTCCTCGTCTTCGGATCGTTGGGATCCCAGAGCTTTACCAGACCGAAGTCGACGAGAACTACGTCGCCCTCAGGGCAGATGACGACGTTCTGTGGCTTGATATCCCGGTGGATGATGCCCTGGGCGTGGCAATAGGTAAGGGCGTCGAGGAGCTGCTCGGCCCAGATGAGCGCCTGTGCTTCAGAGACGGCGCCCTCACGGTTGATGAACTCGGCGAGGTTCTCCCCCTCCACAAACTCCATGACCAGGTAGGTATTGCCCTCCTCCTCGAAGAAATTGGTGACACTGACGAGATGGAGGTGCTTTAACCGAGCGAGGACCTTGGCCTCTTGTTCGAATTGCTGACGCAGATTGGCCAGGGTGACCGGGTCTAGACCGGGTTGAGGTACCATCTCCTTGATCGCCACCGGGATATCAAGTCGGGTATCCCAAGCTCGGTAGATGGCTCCCATGCCTCCCTGGTCAAGGAGCCGGGCGACGCGATAACGGTGATGCACAACCTGTCCTGGGTTTAGAGGCATGATGCACCTCCTTGGGTGTTAGGGCGTTTTCGGGAGGATTTTTGGCTTTTGCTGGTGCTCAGATGGAGGGTGCCAGCGGCCGCGAGGGGTAAGAGCGCCCCCCAGCAGATCCCATTGCTTTCGCCGCCCTCGTTGGTCTCCTCTTCGTCGTTGGGGCTTCGCTGCTTAGATTCCACTGATAGAACATAGCTCAGATGTGCATCAGCGTCGTCGGCCGCTTCGGTGAACTCCCACCGGATCTCGTTGCTCCCTACGAGGGTAGTCTGTACGCCCGTCTGCGGTTCGTCGTGGGCTGTGATGATCCCCGGCATGCGCACGGAGATATCCATAGGGCCTAGCTGTAGCTCTTGTCCTTCGTTGGTGGTGTAGGCACCTCCATACCATAGGAGGCCGGGCGTGACGTCGAAGTTCATGCGATAGCCATCAGAGAGTTGGGTTACCTGAACGTTGAGGCCGATCTCCTCCTCTTGCCAGAACTCAGTGAGTTGGAAGTTCTTGTTGAAGTGCTCCACGTTTCCGTACCGAAGCCGGCAGTCACAGCCAACGAGCGCCTCGTCAGAATTCGCGTAGTGAGAGCAGTTTATGGTGTTGGGATGTATGCTTTCCTTTAACTCATCCCTCGCCTGGGCGCAATCAAGCGGTTCTTCGGTGTCGTCAGGCACCGCCATCATGAGCCCGACGTTCACGCTCCCCTCACTTGCTATCTCAAAAGTGACGGTTCGGTACCCGCAGCCCAGGGTCCATATAATGAGCAGCAGGGCGAAGCCGGCCAGCATCGGGGAGAGCCAGGCATAACGGGATGTTCCAGCGCGGGCAGGTCTACGAAGGCCACTTGCGGCCCCTGGATTCTCACTAACTACCTGGCGGCATGTTCTCAGCCATCCCACGAGAGCAGCCCCAACCGCCATAAGGGCTGTCACCTGACGCCGTGTGATGGGGCCAAGGAGGGGGCGAGCGTCAGCACGCCAGAAGTCGATGAGGCCGTATGTCAGGGCGTAAAGCGTCAGGAAAGTCCAGAAGAGAGAGCCTGGTAGTGATGTGGGTCTGTCTTGCTGTTCTGTTCCAGACTTCAGCGTGAGCAGGGCAAAGATGAGGAGCGCGGCGATGGTATAGGCGATCTGAGTGGGGAAGCGTGTGGCCCAGTGCCCACCCGCACCGGGGAGATAGAGACCCCAGAGAGAGCTGGTCTCGTGCCCGTAGCAGCAACCATTGAGCAGGCAACCCAGACGCAGCACCACTTCAGCCAGGGGGATGGCGGGTGCAATAAGATCGAGCCAAAACAGGGCGGAGCGACCTTCCCACCGGGCGAAGATCAGAGTCCAGGCCAGGGTGCCAATCAATGCGCCGGGTGCGGACAGGCCGCCCGTGAGCCACACCTGAGGTTGGAGGCGGTATTGGCCAAGATGGAGAAGGGCGTGGTGGAGGCGCGCGCCCACGAGGGCCGAGAGAGCGGCTCCAGCGCAGAAGTGCAAGATGACGCTTACTGGCTCCCCGGCGCGCTGCCCGCGTCGAATGAGCACCCCTGTGCCGACGATAATGGCTATCGCCAATGCCACAGTGTAACTGCGTATCTCATACGATCCCA
>JBNGDR010000301.1:0-3096 GCA_049975685.1 Anaerolineae bacterium | reverse complement strand
GACATCAACCAGGGTATAATCGCGCCCCCCCGCATCTTGCAGGCGTTCAACAACCAGCCACCGGGTGCGAGCTGCCTTACCCTCGTTGATCACGGCCATCCGCTTACGATGCACGGGATGGCGGGCAACAGGGGCATCGATGATACCCTCGTCGTGGTCCAGAGCACCAATGAGCAACGCCACGTAGACCTTATCGACGGTACGTCGTTTGAACTGGCGCTGCAGGGCACGCAGGGCCTTATCGTGCTTCGCAACGACGATCACGCCGGAGGTCCCCTTATCCAGTCGGTGAACAATGCCCGGACGTACCTCGCCCCCCACTCCGGTAAGGTCAGGACAATGCGCCAGCACCGCGTTGACCAACGTCCCCGAGGGATGTCCGGCGCCAGGATGGACCACCATACCGGCGCGCTTGTTAATTACCAGGAGATCGTCATCCTCATAGAGGACATCGAGGGGGATATCCTCGGGTTCCAGCTGCGTGGGACGGGGGGGCGGGACGTGCACCACGATCTCGTCACCGGAGCGGACGTTGTAAGAAGCGCGCGTCGATCCACCATCGACGGTCACCTCACCCTCGTCGATAAGGCGCTGGACCGCCGTGCGCGAGAGGGAAGGCAAAGCGTCGGCCAGATAGCGATCGATGCGTTCGCCCTCTTGCTCGACGTGGAAGACGTGGGTCTCTGGAGAGGACTGGGGGGTCATACTGCCTGTGCCTCCACCGGCCCCGGTGCCCCACCCCGCTCCACCACCACCTGTCCCCCCTTGACTACCATCATCACCGGATTGGTCCCAAAACGATAGCCCAGATGCCGGTAGTCGGGCAGATCCAGCAACACAAGGTCGCCCGCGTAGCCCGGCATAAGACTACCCACCTTATCACCGAGATTGAGGGCATAGGCTGCGTTCAGGGTGGCAGCGACCAGAGCCTGAGCCGGGGGCAAGCGCAGATAACGGCAGGAAAGTGCGATAACGAAGGGCATCGACTCGTTCCAGGCGGTGCCCGGGTTGCAGTCCGTGGCCACCGCCAGGGCCGCACCGGCGGCCAGCAGAGCACGAGCCGGGGTGAACTCCCGGTGTCCCAGACCGAAGGGGGTACAGGGCAGGGAGACTGCGACCACGTTGGAGCGGCCCAACTGCCTGATCTCGTTGGGCCGGGTCTTCACCAGGTGGTCGGCCGATACGGCGCCCAGCTCTACGGCCAACCCGGTCCCTCCCAGCGCCCGGAATTCGTCCACGTGGATCTTGAGGGGGAAGCCCAGCGCCTGCGCCGCCCTGAGGATGCGCTCGCTCTGCTCCAGGTCAAAGGCACCCTCCTCGCAGAAGACGTCACAGAAGGGAAGGCGCGCCAGACCCAGGGTCTCCGCCTGTTCCACGACGGCCGGCAACATCTCCTCTATGACGAGATCGACGTAGGCCTCCTCCCGTCCCCGATATTCCACCGGTATGGCGTGCGCACCGAGGAAAGTAGGCACCAGCGTCACCGGATGCTCATTATTCAAGCGCGCGATGGCTGCCAGCTGGTGGATCTCCGATTCCGTCTCCAGGCCGTAGCCCGTCTTCACCTCCACCGTTGTGGAACCGTGAGCGAGCATACGATCGAGCCGGGGACGTGTGGCGGACACCAGATCTTCCACCGAAGCGCCCCGGGTGGCACGCACCGTCGCCATGATGCCACCGCCTGCCTCCATGAGCTCCATGTAGGTGGCGCCGGCGACGCGCAATTCGAACTCGGCGGCGCGGTCTCCCATCCAGACGAGATGGGTGTGGGGATCGACGAAGCCCGGGCAGACCAACCGTCCCGAGGCGTCGATCTCGCGGTCAGCGCCATCGATCCGGTCACGGACCTCCGCCGTGGTCCCCACGTCCACGACGACGCCATCCGCGATGGCAACCGCGCCGTCCTCGATAATACCCAGATCTCCCAGATGATGTCCCCGCTGAGGGCCCCCATCCTGTGAAGGGATGGTACAGAGCTGGGAAGCAGAGTGCACAAACAGATCCGCCTTCATCTTCGTATCACCTCCGGGAATTTGTGGGTAGGGGATGGAGTAACAGCATACTCACATTTTACACCCTGAGCGCCGTAAACACAAAGAGGCCAGGATGAAGTTCATCCTGGCCTCAGAATATGCACAATAATGGAAATCAGGGCGCTATCCATTCATCCTTATGATCCAGGTACAGCCAGACTCCAACGTCGTAGGTCGCACCATCTTCGCTCTCGCAGTGAGCCACCACCGATGTCGGCGGGACGTACTCCGGAATGAGGGAATGCCCCTGGGGAACCCAGTTCTCGCGACTGAAGAAATAGACGTCATCACGAGAGGCGTCGGCCACCCAGATAGGGCCTCGAACCTCCGGGCTGCACACAGCAAAGATGGCAACCCAATCGTCCTGGGGCTGTAGACCATGGCGCAGGGCAACGGCGTTGGCGTAATCGCGCATAATGGTAGTCGCAAAGATACGGGGACCTCGATATTGCGTCTGATCCCAGCCACCGTTGTAGGCCGCGAGAGCGTTGAAAATGTCACCCTCCCCCTGCCCGATGACCGTTGCCAGGGTGCGAGTTCCCCAGAAGAGATTGATGCCGGGATCGAAGAGGGCTTCGCGGCTGGGACGCCAGCTGAAGCCAGCCTCCTTGGGCATCACCTGCGTGAGCCCCACGGCCCCCACCGGACCGACCGCGTACGAGCGCCCCCGCGACTCCATCCAGACCAATGAAGCGAGAAGATCGGGATCGAGGGAGCGGCGATGGGCCTCCTCGATGATGAGCTCGTTCCATTGGCGCACGCGGGGGTGCCAATAGGAAGAGATCGCAGGATCTTCACCATCCGGAGTTTCTGTTTCACCTACCCACGCCTGGACGGGGACCACGCGGAGCGCCGCAAGACATATCAGCAGCGCCGCCAATACCAGGTTCAAGGGTTTCATCAGGGACCTATTCTCCTCCACTTGAGTTTATCCGTATCTATAAAACAACATTATAGCAAAATTGTCAAGCAAGCACAAGCGAGCGGAGCGAACAAACCTTCTTCAAGTTAAAACACGGTCAGGAATCGTCATCGTGGAAGATGGAGCGGGCAGCCTCTAGAT
>JBNGDR010000300.1:0-3129 GCA_049975685.1 Anaerolineae bacterium | reverse complement strand
GTCGGAGCGTCCCTGCCCTCTGCAGTCATGCAGCAGCAGCCGGTAGTGTCGCAAGAGGACGGGTGTTTGGTAGGCCCAGCTCGCCGTGCTCATAAGCACCCCATTCACCAGGGCGAGTACCGGCGCGTCCTCAGGCCCGTGGAGCTTATAGTAGAGATCGACTCCGTTGACGTTTATGAAAGACATGGATTATCCTCGCTTACACGCTGACACGTGCGAACGTTTACACGTTCAAACGTTTTGGCGTTGCAGAAACTTGCCCAGCAGCGCGCTGAATTCCTTTGCTTTGTTGATGTAGACGCAATGCCCGCAATCCTCGACGACGTGCTCCTCGTAGGTGCCGCCGTTGGCTTCGTACTCTTCCAGAACGTATCGTGTCTGGCTGACCATGGGCTGCGGGGGGTAGACGTCAATGCCTGGCCAACCGGGTACCAAGCCCATCTGGCCCAGCCGGCCGAGGTCAAACATAGATGCGTCAGAGACAATGATATCGTCAGCAGCCTGGATCCAGAGGATGGGCGGTTTGGGTTCGATGTCGACGATGGCGCTGGTGTCGGCATACTTGGGTGAGAAGGCGTTGGCAACGCCCCGGATCCCAGGTGCGACGTTGGGCCAATGCTCCGAGGGTACAAGATCACCGGGGTAGAAGTCGGGGCCGGTGCGCGTTGCGAGGAGGGATGTCAGGATCTCCTCTTCGCGATGATAGCGGAAGGGAGGCTTGTAGTAGGCGGTGTTGATGACGTCGCGTGGATATTGTGGGTTACCGCTGCCGCGCTCGTTCTCCTCGATGAATTTGACGAAGTCCACGTTGACGGTACCCCCGCCCGATCCGGCGTAGTCTTCCCAGATGGGCTTGCCCTCCTTGCCCCTGGTGCCGCCGAAGCCAAAGGGGGAAACGGTATCCGCCAGCGTTAGCGAGATGATACGCTCGGGGTGATCGATGGCGTAACGCATCGCCACACCACCCCCCATGGAATGGCCGACGAGATGGAAGCGGTCGATGTTCAGGGCTTCGATGAGGGCGTGCAGGTCGTCGGCCCAGTCGCTCATACCCCGCGTCGCATCGATGGGCTTGGCCTCCGTCCAGCCGTAACCCCGCAGGTCGGGTGCGATCCCCCGATAACCCTGAGGTAGCGCCAGCATGGTCTCCTCCCAGTGGAGGGCCGAAGCGCAGTTACCGTGGACGAAGATGACGGGCGTGCCATCCTCTGGTCCCGAGAAATAGACGTGTTGAGTGAGGCGTGGCGTTTCGATCTCCTGGGTCGTGATGCCTTCGAGGGTTTCTGGTTTCTCAATAGGTGCGTCCATTTGAGTTCCTCCTTGATGACGTGCTTACTTTTCGACTCGCTTGTACATACGGGCGTCGCTCAGATCTGTGGGGCGTTCTCTGCTGGGGCTTGAGACCGCCATGCGAAGTATATCGTCCTCGATAGCGTATAACCCCCTGAACTCCCCCGTTGCGCCAAGAGTGTGCTCCGTTTGATCCATATCGATCTTGTTGCCCTCGGTGGTGTAGGTGCCTGACGAGATGATGCCCATTTCTTCAAGGTTAGCCTGATAGGTGCCGTTGGATTTGAACTCGAACCACAGACCCGGATAGGGTTGTCCTTGCATCTGCTCCCAGCGTCCGAGAAGTTCCTCGTCCATGCGAATTCTCCCTGTTATGGTTACCTGTTACGATTCCTTCAGCGTGACCCCGGAACTTACCATCCTGGGCACGATGCCCAGCCGCTCTACCTCTTCCTGTAGCCAGTCGCGGAAATCGGGGTGAGCAACGCTGATGAGTGCAGCAGCGCGATCCTTCAAGCTGCGGCCCCGGAGCTCTGCCACACCGTACTCGGTGACGACGGTGTCCACGTCCTGACTGGGAACGGTTACCTCGGCGCCTGGGGTCAACTGGGGCACGATGGTGGAGATGGTGTCATTCTTCACGGCGGAACGCAGGGCGATGATGCCGCGCCCCCCGGGTGAGCGCTGCGCCCCCCGATGTGTGTCCAGCTGCCCGCCGGTGCCGCTGAAGTGGCGTGATCCGATGCTCTGTGAGCAGACCTGACCGATGACATCTACCTGCAACGCGGTGTTGACGCTTACCATCTTGTAATTCTGTCCAAGCACGTAGGGATCGTTGGTGAAGCGCCCGCGCTGAAATTCGACGACGATGTTGTTGTTGACGAACTCGTAGAGCTTGTCCGTACCGAGGGCAAAACCGCCCACCATCTTGCCGGGGAAAAGGGTTTTATTCTTCCCCGTCACGACGCCAGCCTCGTAAAGATCGACCATCCCATCGGTGAACATCTCGGTGTGTACACCCAGGTCCCGTTTCCCGAAGAGGTTAGCGGCGATAGCGTTGGGAATGCCGCCGATACCCAGCTGGATGGTCGCGCCATCCTCGATGAGGTCGGCGATATAATGGCCGATGGCGTCCTCTACCTCGGTGGGTTCCAGTGCCGGGAATTGCACCAGCGGCGCGTTGTTCTCGACGACATAATCCACGTCGTGGATGCTGATCTGGGTATCCCCCAGGGTCCAGGGCAGGTGCTCGTTGATCTCCAGTACCACCAGGTCGGCGTTCTCAATCATCTCCCGCTCGAAGATGAGGGAGGTGGAGAGGGACATGATGCCACGGCTGTTAGGGGGCGTGGCCGTCCCCCAGAAGATATCGGTGCCGTTAGTCGCACGGATGCGATCGGCGCCCGCTTGATGGAGGTTGTTGGGTATGTAGGACACCAGGCCCAGTTTGTGCGCTTTACGGTCGGGGGCGCCGTAGAACCAGTTCTCCAGGAAGAAGTGTCCCGCCATCTCCGGGCGTGTGTAGAAGCCGTACTGTCTCATAGGAAGACACATCACCACAGTGACGTTGTGTAGGCGGCCGGCGTGGTTCTCCAGATCGCTGAGCAGTCCCACCGGCTCAGAAGCACACATCGCCGCGCTGATGGACTGTCCCGATTTCACCAATCCCACGGCTTCGGGAATGGAAAGTAGTTTCCTCTGATAAGCCTCTTTGAAATCCATGTGTTTGTCCTTTGGTTAGTCCGGTAGTCTGGTAGTCTGGTAGTCAGGTAGTCAGGTAGTCCTTAGTCGGATAGTCCTTAGCCTGCTAAGTTCTGGTGACTATCAGACTACGTGACT
>JBNGDR010000299.1:0-3156 GCA_049975685.1 Anaerolineae bacterium | reverse complement strand
TCCTCAGGTGTATCGGATACGTGGGTCGAAGAGGGGGTACAGCAGATCGATGATGAGAATCGCCGTCGTGATAGCCGTGATGGAGAGCGCGGTGATTCCCATGATCAGATTGTAATCCCCGGTGACGATCGCGTTGTAGAGAAGTGTTCCGAGCCCCGGATAGGAGAAAACGATCTCCGTGATCAATGCACCGCTGAAGATCTGCCCAAACGAGAGGGCCAGCCCCGTAATCTGGGGGAGGATCGCGTTACGGATCACGTAGCGGCTTACAATCCTACCCTCCTTGACGCCGCCGAGCTTTGCGTATTGCACGAAGTCCTCGGCGTTGACATTCTGCACCATCAGTTTCATCGTCTGGAAGTTGACCGCCGCCCCCAGGATGACCAGGGAGAGCGCGGGGAGGAAAGCGTGCCGTAGAACGTCCAGGATCGCATCCATCGTGAAGGTAATCTTTCTCCCGATATCGGCACCGCCGCTGATGGGGAAGAGTGGGAAGATGTAGGTAAGGAGGATAAGCAGGGCGAAGGCAAAGATATAGTACGGGATAGGTCTGACAACCATGGCGATAGTATCGAGGACTTTCGACCAGCGCATCCTGGAGAAGTATCCGGCCAACCCTCCGACAATATTGCCGGTCGTCCAGGAGATGAGCGTCGTCGTCAACAATAGCCCCAGGGTCCAGGGAAGTGATCTTTTGATCAAATCTATCACCGGTGTGGGGAACTGAAAAAAGGACACCCCAAAATCTCCCTGAAACAGCCGCTGCCAGAAGGCGATGTACTGGTCAAACATCGACCCTTCGAGCCCGTAAAGCTCGGTGAGATCGGCGACCATCTCATCCATCGTGCCAGGGTCCAGATACGAGCCGCGTGACTCCAGCTCTGCGATCGTCCGGCGCACCGGATCTGTGGGCGTGAGGCGCGGGATGAAAAAGACGGCGGTGATGCCCAGAAAGATAACCAACAAGTATTGGACAAGGCGGGGAATAAGATACCGTTTTACAAACATCAAGCTGTTTCTCCTCTGCTCTTCCAACGGGCGTAAGTAAGGCCAGGGCTCCTCCCTGGGCGGACGGGAGCGCCCGCCCAGGGAAGAGGAATTACCGAGAGCTACTTACCGGTGGGTTCCAGGAAGGGCGTCATGTACTTGAACGAGCCCCAGTGCGTGTAAGGTGCGTTGTACTGATTCTCGGAACCGGGCCAGTTGGTCCAGTAGTACTCGTCCCACGTGACAAAGCCGATGTAGCCGAAGGTCGGGATAGACGGCATATCCTCAACGAGGAGTTTGAGGCCCTCAATGCCCAGTTCGGCCATAGCCTCGGTGTTCGCAGGATCGGTCTCGCGCAGCCCCTGGAGGACGGCGTCCATCCCCGGGCTGGACCATCGCGAGTTGTGTCCCTGGGTATCCTCCCCGATGGGTCGGATGTACTCGGAGTTGAAGACGTCGAGGGAGCGGTAGAGGTCAACACCAGCACCCCAGGGCTCAAAGGCCGGCCAGGCGCCCGAGACCTCAAAGTCCCCGACATCCTGGAGCGTGGCGTGCGCGTCCGATGGCGTGAAGACCGCATCAATACCGAATTGCTTCCACTGCTGGACCGCTGCCTGCGCGTTCTTGACCTGCAGGTGGGTCATATCGGTCATATCGACGACCTCGATTTGCCAGGGCGTGCCATCCGGCAGGAGCCACATGCCATCTTCGTCCTTTGAGAAGCCGTTCTTGATGAGCAGCGCTTCGGCGGCCTCGGGAGAGTGCTTGTACCAGCCAAGCCCGAAGGCCCTTTCGATGGTTTCGGGATCGTCGGCGAAGGTGTACCCCCGCCCCCGCGCGTACTCGGCCACCCTTTCAGGCGCTTCTGGATCGAAGGGCTTGAAGGTTTCGCCGTTACCCAGATCTAGCTCGAAATCAGCCAGCCAGGGCAGCATCGGCTCGATGAAGTATTCGGGGTAAGCGCCGAGCGAAGGAATGTGGACGGGGCTCAGCGTGCCCGTGCCATCTACAGCTTGTCCCTCGTACTCAGCGATGTCGATAGCCAGCACCAGGGCCCAGCGCACGTCGGGGTTATCGTAGGGGGAGACGGCTGTATTGAAGGTAAGGCCGGTGATGGCCGGGTCGTTATTCACAACCCAGGGGAAGGAGGGTTGGTAAGCGCGGGAGGTATCGGCCTGGGCCAACACGGCCTTGAGACCCTCTGCCGAGAGGTCAACCGCGTCGAGCTCGTGTGTCAGCTGGGCCAGAATCTTCGCGCCCTCGTTGGCGAAAGCCTGGAAAACGATGTACTGCGGCACAGGTTCACCGAACAGGATACCCGTGGGGCTCTTGTCCCAGTCCTCACGCTTCTCCCAGACGGTCCAGTAGCCGCCCTCGTCGTAGCTGTGCAACTTGTAGGGGCCGGTACCGACGAAGGGATCGAACTCGAAGGTGACGGGATCGTCCACCCCGGAGAAGATGTGCTCCGGCATGATCCAGGTACAACCCCAGCGATCGAGGAAGGTGGTGTGGAATCGGGAGTTCGGCTGCGCCAATTCGAAGACAACCGTGTAGTCATTGGGTGCGGATACGGATTCAACATTCTCGGCGAAGAAAGAGTGGGCGTTGAATCCTTCGTATTCTATCAACGTCTCAGCCGTGAAGACCACGTCGTCCGCGGTAAAAGGCTCACCGTCGTGCCAGGCGACGCCCTCGCGAAGGGGGATCTCCACGCGAGTGAAATCCTCGTTATAGATGGGATCGCCTGCGGCGAGCGCGTTGATGATCTCACCGGTGGCGAAGTCAACGGACCACAGCGGCTCGTTGGCCAAATTCTGCATACCCCGATCACGCCACTTCCAACCCACCCACTCATTGAAGTTGCTGGGAGAACCGACGCGTCCGGTCAACATACCGGCGATCAACGTCTCGCTCCGGGGCAGCGTACCGAAGACATCCGGCACTTCTTCCGGCGCTTCTGTGGGAGCGGGAGTCGCTGTTACCACAACCTCCTCGATGACCGTCTCGCCCTCCACCTCCACCTCACGGGTAACGATGACCTCGACGACCTCAGGCGTCGGCGTGGCGCAGGCGGTCAACAAAAGACCAAAGACGATGAGTAGACTTAGTATAGACAGACTTGACTTACGCATGCTCGTGTTCCTCCTTGGTGAATAGAGTCTTCTCCAC
>JBNGDR010000298.1:0-3158 GCA_049975685.1 Anaerolineae bacterium | reverse complement strand
GATTAGGATCGACGGAGATAAAGACATCGCTACTCGGCGTGTGTTGCAGGAGGGCCACACATTCTGCCACCAGGTGGTCAACGTACACCAGACCCAGCCTGTTTTGACCGGACCCCATGCGGTGGATGCGTCCTTCGGCAACGTCGTTGATCAGAGCCGGCATCCAGCCGGGGTCCTCGGGTCCGAAAACGAGCCCGGGACGGAGTATGTCCAAACCCACGGCGTGACGTGCACACACTTCACGTAACTTCTGCTCGGCTTCCCACTTGCTGATCCCGTAAGGTTTGAGGGCAGGGTTCATATCGCTCTCGACGCGCGGTCCCTCTGTCTGGCCCGCGCGCGGTCCCATCGCTGAAATCGAGCTCATAAAAACCAGGCGCCCCTCGTCGCCGTGCTTGGCAACAGCCTCGGCAACCAGAGCCGAGCCGTGCACGTTCACCTCGCGGTAATCTTCGATATCCTTTCCCCCCATGCGCGCAGCAAGATGGAAGACTGCGCCACAGCCGGAAACAGCCTTCTCCAGGGTATTCGCAAAGCGCACATCCCCCTTACAAATACGAACACCCTCCGGGAAATTACCGGAATCAGACCGCCGTACGAAGGCCCGCACCGGGTAGCCTGCATCCACAAGGCCGCGCACCAGGTGCTGCCCAATGAAACCATTGGCCCCTGTGACCAGTACTGGCTTTCTCATAATTCTCCTTCGTATTGCTCGCGAAGACTCTCCTCCACCGAGGCCAGCTCGCGCAGTGTTGTCAATGAATCCTTCAGCGAAACGTATTCGGAGGATTGCCCCTGAATCGCATCCAGAAAAGCAGAAGCCTGAGCGCGATAGTGTTGTGGCGGACCGCCTTTAAGCTTCTTTGAAACAAGGAAGGTTACAATCCCCAGAGCACCATCAAGATGAGAGAATAAGTCTGTAAATCGGTTGTGCTGGGCCGTGCGGACTTCGCACTCCTGAGGTGTCGCAATGAGATGTCCCTTTTCACCATAGATAAAGATCTCCTGTCTGGCGGTCTTCCCCCCCCAGCTCAGCTGTGCCGTGCCCAGACAGCCTCCCTCTGACTGCCAGGTGATGGCAATCTGATCGGGGACTTCGTTATCTGGATTGTACTTACCAGCCAATGCTTTGATCTCGCCGACATTGATTCCAGTAACAAAATGGATCAGATCGAAAATATGTGATCCACCGTCGTAGAGCACGCCCCGCGCTTCCTTGCTCTGGTACCAGGCGCTCTTGGGCTCCCAGCTGATAAAGGGGCCGCCCATCACGAAGGTGCCCCGAACCTGCAAAGGGGAGCCGATCTCTCCCTCCCGCACAATCCGGCGTGCTTTTTGAAAAGAAGGCAGGAAACGGTTGTGGTAACCGACCATCAGGACACGCTCCAACTTATCCGCCTGGGCAGCCAGCGCCTCTGCTTTCTCTGGGTCCAACCCCAGCGGCTTCTCACACAACACGTGGCACCCGGCTGCGAGAGATTCCTCGGCGGCGGTCTGGTGTAGGGTAGATGGCAAACCAATCACCACCGCGTCGAGAGACGCCTGCTCCAACATTGCCCCCCAATCCGTGAAGATCTGCTCCAGACCAAATTGCTCCTGGACGCGGTTCGCCTGATATTCATTAATATCGCAGCCTGCAACCACCTTGGCTCTGGGGTCTGCCTGCAAACTCGGAATATGCATATAGGTAGTAATCGCCCCCAGGCCGATTACTCCGATACGGATGCCATTCGTTGAATTATCCATACCAAAATTCCTTTCCATGAGAGATTATTAAAAGCTCGCTTCAACAGGCTTGCGAGCCAACAATTCAAGGTTGCCCTCAGTATTAGGCGGTGCACCCGTCAGACGCAGACTCAAGCGACGATAGAGACCCGATGCCCGGTCAGACAGAATGCGATGCAACCAGGTACTCAGCTTCAACACAGGAAAGAGCGCAGCACCCAGCACAACCTGCTCGTTCTGCACCAGAGCCTCACGCCCCTGCCACGCCAGCGTCAGTAGATAACCAAATTCAGACGTGGCGCGCAGAACCTCAAGGCCGGTGGCATCCACCTTGGTCACTAACTCGTCTCGCGTTAATAAGCCAATGTGTTCGGCTTTTTCCCACGCCAATCGATCGCCCAGATATGCCTCCAGGAACTTTACGCTCAAATCTACTCGAGATGGCATCTGTACGTACAGATAACCACCGGGCTTGAGAGCCTGGGCGAGGTTTTGCAGAACAACTTCATTGTCCTCGATATGTTCCAAAACGTGGATACAAAAGATGAAATCAAAGACGCCAGACTCATCCAGGTTCATGAGATCCCGCTTTTCAAAGCGCACGTTTGGCATACCAAGGATCTCATTCAGTTCATTGCATACCTCGATATTGTCCTCGTAGTGGGCAAACTCGTGCGACTTCGCCGGGCTCGCGTCGACACCCAACACGTCAGCTTCGGGCAACAAATCAGCCACCGCAAAGGTGAAGTCGCCCTTGCCGCAACCGGCGTCCAGAATCTTCCGCGGCCGAGGATCCAGATGGCGTAAGGTGCGCCGCAGCAGCCAGTAGCAGTTCAGAGCAAAGGGTGAGGTGGTACCCACAATACGAAGGTAAAGGTCCGCAAGGGGACCATAGCGACGCGCGCCGGCTCGCAATCGCTGTGCCTGACCAAAGCGAATCTTCACCAGCAAATCCCCTCGTACACACCGGAATCGACGGCTAACTGTCCATCCTGCCCAACCAGATCCAGCAAGGGCATCTTCGCTGCGGCAATGGCCTGTTTTTCTTCAGGAGACAGAAGGCTGGTACCGACAATGAGTGATTGTGACTGAGCCACAAGATCACCCAGGTCAGTCCGTAGACGCTCGTAAAGATGGGGCAGGTGTTGCTGGATGTATTCTCGATTGGCACCAGTCAACTGATCAGGGCGCACCCACGGGTCATAAATCTGAATGGGGTATCCGCGCCCAACGGCCCACTCCGCTACCTGGACCAGCGGGCTCTCGCGCAGATCGTCCGTCTCCTCTTTGAAGGCCAGGCCCACGAAACCAACCGAATGCCGACCCAGACTTTCCAACCACGAGATGGCCCGTTCAATGTGCAGCTTGTTGCTCGTCTCGATGTTCGCCAACAGGGGCAAATTCAAGTCACGTGAAGCCGCCAGTGCGTTGAT
>JBNGDR010000297.1:0-3167 GCA_049975685.1 Anaerolineae bacterium | reverse complement strand
AACTTGCCCTCGGCGTCGTCGCGGCTGAAGCCATAGGTCATCTGCGTCAGGTCATTGGTACCGAAGGAGAAGAAATCGGCGTGCTCGGCAATCTCACCGGCGGTGAGGGCAGCGCGCGGGATCTCGATCATGGTGCCGAAGATGGCGGGCACCTCAATGCCCTCTTCCTCCATGACCACCCGGGCCACCTCCTCCAGCTTCTTGCGCTCCAGCTTGAGCTCGTTCACGTGACCCACCAGCGGGATCATAACCTCGGGGTGGACATCAATGCCGCGCTTGGCGACACGGCAAGCCGCCTGGAAGAAAGCCTGCGTCTGCATCTCGGTAAGGCCCTCGTACATGATGCCCGCGCGGCAGCCGCGCAGACCCATCATGGGGTTGACCTCCGACATGTTGTTGACGACCGCGAGCATCTTCTCTTTCTTGGCCAGTTCTTCGGAGTCGGGATCCTCACAACGTAATGTGGCGACCTCCTCAATGAGCTCCTCACGGGAGGGCAGGAACTCGTGCATGGGGGGATCGATGAGGCGCATGATGAGTGGCTTACCGTTCATTGCCTCAAACAGCCCTTCGAAATCCTGCTCCTGAATGGGCAGCATCTCATCCAGAGCCGCCTGGCGTTCCTCGTCCGTCTCCGCCATGATCATGCGCACCACGGCATCGCGTGCTCGCTCGTCGAAGAACATGTGCTCCGTGCGAGCCAGGCCAATGCCCTCCGCACCGAATTGGATGGCATTGCGCGCGTCAGGTGGGAGGTCGGCATTGGTGCGGACACCGATCTCACGGATCTCGTCGGCCCACTCCAGAAGCGTGATCAACTCGTCCTGATCCTCGTACTTGGCCTCGATCATGGGGACTTTGCCCATGTAGACCTCACCATTGAAACCGTCGATGGAGATAACGTCGCCTTCACGGACGGTGACATCGCCAACGGTCAAGAGCGCCCTGTTTGTATCGACGGTGATGGCCTCACAGCCCACGACGGCGGGCAGGTTGCTGCCTCGTGCCACAACAGCGGCGTGAGAGGTCGCGCCACCCTTCTGGGTGAGCACACCCTGCGATGCCAGCATACCGGGCACCTCATCGGGCACAGTCTCTGGACGAACCAGAATAACGTCCGCGCCCTCCTCGGCCTTCTCCTTGGCGCGATCGGCATCGAAGACGGCAATACCGACGGCGGCTCCAGGCGAAGCGTTAAGACCACGAGCGATGAGCTCTTTATCAGCTTCGGGATCGAAGCTGGGACGCAACAGCAGCTCAACGTGCTCGGGCTCGACACGCATCACGGCAGTCTCTTCGTCGATGACGCCCTCTTCTGCCAGATCAACGGCGATCTTGACGTGGGCCGCGCCGGTGCGCTTACCTGTGCGGGTCTGAAGCATCCAGAGCTTGCCGCGCTCGATGGTGAACTCCATATCCTGCATGTCTTTGTAGTAGTTCTCCAGCATATCGACGATATCCAGGAATTCCTGGTAGACCTCGGGCATCATCTCCTCAAGGCTGGCATACTTCTTGACGCGCTCCTCCTCGGAGATACCGCGCTCCTGGGCCCACTCGCGGGAACCTTCGAGGCTGACGCGGTGGGGCGTCCGGATGCCGGCCACGACGTCCTCACCCTGAGCATTGGGCAGGAACTCGCCGTAGAGATACTCGTGCTCTCCGGTTGCGGGGTCACGGCTGAAGGCCACGCCCGTTGCGGAGTCTTCTCCCATGTTGCCGAAGACCATGGTCTGAACGTTGACGGCGGTCCCCCAGTCATGGGGAATGCCTTCGTGGTCACGATAGGCGACGGCGCGCTCACCGTTCCAGGAATCGAAGACGGCCTTGATGGATAACTCAAGCTGCTTGTAGGGATCGGTGGGGAAATCCTCGCCGAACTCCTCCCGGTACATCTTCTTGTACTCCTCAACCAGCCATTTGAGCCCTTCCAGGCTTACCTCGGGGTCGAGTTGCACGCCCTCACGCTGCTTGAGCTCCTCTAACTTCTTCTCGAAGTGCAGGCGCGAGAAATCCATGACGATATCGGAGAACATGGTAATGAAGCGCCGGTAGGCATCGTAGGAGAACCATTCATTATCAGTAAGTTCAGCCAACGCCTCACGGGTCTCGTCGTTGAGCCCCAGGTTGAGGACGGTGTCCATCATGCCCGGCATGGAGACACGGGCACCGGAGCGCACAGAAACCAACAAAGGATTCGATCCTTCTCCGAAGGCCTTGCCGGTTTGCTCCTCGATGTCCTTCATAGCCTCCAGCGTCTGCTCCCACACCCCCTCAGGGAACTCATCGGTTTCCATGTAGGCGGTGCAGGCCTCGGTGGTGATAGTGAAGGCCGGGGGTACGGGCGCGCCCGAGGCGGTCATGGCCATCAGACCCGCACCCTTGCCACCGAACAACTCTTTCATCTCGGGCAGCGAGGGCTCGTGGCCTAGCACCTCGGCATACTTGGATTTACCATTGCGTGTAAGATACACCCACTTCTTGGTCATACTTTCCTCCTTTGGTTTATCGGGGACACATCTTTACAATTATAAGGCCTGGATACAAAAGGTCAATTCCCAACTCGTTCTCTCGTCCTTAAGGGAATCACTGTTCACTGACAATAACACGTCGCTGGAGCACAAACCAATCGGCGATGTTACGGAAGCGATCGCCGCTGCGCATGAGAGGCCCCATCTGGACCTCTTGTACCTGCGCGTCGACGCCGTAGGTATAAATGGGCACGTAGAGGGGCAAGCTCGGTACCTCCTCCATGATGATCTCCTGGAACTCCTGGTATAGCTCCCGCCGTTCCTCTCGATCGACGGTGATGCGCGCCTGCTCCACCACCTCACTGAGCCGACGGTGGTTGAAACCGGCATAGTTCTGCCCACCCAGTTCCGCCTGAGTCTGATGCCAAAAGGTATAGGGATCTGGATCACCAGGCACGGCAAAGTGTGCCAGTGCTGTCTGGTAAACACGAGCATCAAGGGCGGCGTTGCGCGCCAGCGGCGGCACAGCCTCCACCTCCACCTCGACACCCAATTGCCCCCATTGCTCAGCAATGGCCTCCCCTAACGCGACGTCGGTGGGGTCATCGGCGACAAGCAACGAGAAAGAAAAGGTCTCATTGCTGGGGTTACGCAGTGTCTCTGAGACGGTGTCGCGCACCCATCCCGCCTCCTCAAGAA
>JBNGDR010000296.1:0-3185 GCA_049975685.1 Anaerolineae bacterium | reverse complement strand
AAATGGCCCGGTTTCAGAAACGCTCGGTTACAGAGTACAAGTCATGGAAACTCACCGACGAAGACTGGCGTAATCGGGCAAAGTGGGACGCCTACAAGGAGTCCGTCGAGGATATGCTGCTACGCACCAGCACCGTGACGGCACCCTGGACCGTCGTTGAAGGGAACGACAAACGTTGGGCGCGCATTCGTGCTCTGAAGACCCTGGTCGATCTGGTGAGCAGCGAGCTCGACTACAAACCCGCGGACGTTGTCAAGAAGTAGAACAACCTCCTCGTAGAGACAGCCCGGTTCCAGATGAATATGGGACCGGGCTGCCGCGTCCGAGATCAGACAAGCTGCCAACAGATCTCCAATCGACGCTCAAAGATTCTCTCGAAGAGATCCCCCTTCTCCAGAGCCCTGGCTTGCTCCGCAGCGCCCCGGTGAGCGCCGGTGCAGGTAATCGTGACCTTCTCAGCCTGAATCTCGCAGCTGAGATCCCGGACCACGCTGCGGCGCGTGCTATCAAGGCCATCCGCTACACGTAGGAGAGCCGCAGCCATAGCGACCTTGTGCTGTTTCCCCGGCTTGAGCCTGGAGAAGTGCTTGTGACCCGCCTGGGGCAAGGGGCCGCGGTGATAACGTGCAATGAGCCCAATGAGTCTGCGCTCCTTGCGACGGAGCGTCGGCATGGGTGTATCAAGAATGATACGCAGTGAAGCCTCGTGATGCCCCTCGTATCCCTCGTGCCAGCCGATCTCGTGCAGCAGAGCGGCGCACTGTAGACGAAAGCGCCACTTCGCTCCCAGGCCGTGCAAGGACTCCAGGTCATCGAACAATCTCAGCGCCAACCTCATCACCTGATGGGCGTGTCGTTCTCCGTAGCGGTAGCGTTCACCCAACTGAAGCACAGATTGAAGGCGACTATCCTCTGGTCCCCCCTCCCCCAACGGCGAGAGCGTCACATTAACCTCCGCTGTAGGGAGGATGGTGTCCAGATTGTGAGCCTGGATCAGCATCTGAGCGAAAGCTTCTGGGAGCCTCTGGCGGCGGATGGCCGCCGCTGCTCGGGCCACATCGTAAGCCACGCGATAATGGCGGACCCGAAAATTACCATCCTTCAGATCCATGATCGCGTAGGAGGCCCTGGCATCGCCATCCTCGGGTCGCCCTACACTCCCGGTGTTGATGAACCAGACCTTCCCCACCTTACGCACGAAGGGCCGATGAGAATGACCGCAGATAACAATGTCGGCGTCCGCCTTGCGTGCCAGCTTGCGCAATCGTTTCTCGGGGGTTTGCGGCGTCAGGTGCTCACTGATGGAGGTAGGGCTACCATGCACGAGTAGGATGCGAAACCCATCCACGGTGAGACGCATCTGTTTAGAGAGAGTCCGCAAGTACTCACGGCTCTCCGGGGAGAGGTTCTCATAGGCCCATTTGAAAGCGAGATACTTTTCGGGGCGTTTGGTACGGCGCCACTTGGCCGCTTTGCGCTTGAACTTGAGAACCTTGCGATCGTAATTGCCGATGATACTGAGGGCTCCAGTGCGTCGTAGGTGCTGCACCACCTGATCGGGAAAGGCTCCATAGCCAACGAAATCGCCCACGTGCCAGATAGCCTCGACCCCGTGGCTCTCGGCGTGATCCAGAACAGCCATAAGGGCTGGAAAATTCCCATGGACGTCACCGATGAGCGCAACCTTCATGAGAGATCGCTCTTTCCTTGTGAAGAACTGCTATTTCTAGTTTGTGATACCTAATCCTCTCCGTGCCAGATGCCGCGATGCTCAATCATCCACCGCTGGGAATTGAGAGCAGGTTTACCGGGTTTCGGCTCCACGTGCACGTAGCTACCATCGGGCATGAGCTCCCGGGCCTTGACATTATCACGCAGATGGACCATGAGCACATTATCACGCAGCCGGGTACGCAGGCGTGGATTCTCGATCGGGAAGAGAACCTCCACGCGGCGATCGAGGTTACGGGGCATCAGATCCGCGCTTCCCAGAAACATCTCTTCGTCCCCACCATTTCGGAAATAATAGATACGCGGGTGCTCCAGAAAACGCCCTACGATGGAGGTCACAGTAATATTCTCACTCAAACCGGGAACCTGAGGACGAAGGCAGCAGATACCGCGCACCTGCAAATCGATCTTCACCCCCGCCTGAGAGGCACGATAAAGCGCCTGAATGCTGGGTTTATCCACGAGAGCGTTCATCTTGAGAGCCATGTAACCGCCGCCGTGCTTCTTATGGTGCTCCTTCTCGCGCTCGATTCGACCCAGGATCTCCTGCCGCATGTGACCCGGCGCCACGAGCAACTTCCGGTAGATATCCTGGCGTGAATAGCCGGTGAGAGCGTTGAAGAGTTCTGAGGCATCCGCGCCAATCTCCGGGTCTGACGTGAAAAACCCCAGGTCGGTATAGACTCGCGCGGTGATGGCGTTGTAATTCCCTGTACCCACATGGACATATCGTTGAATACCATCTCGCTCTCGGCGCACAACCAGGCAAATCTTAGCGTGAGTTTTCAACCCCACCAGTCCATACACGACGTGGACTCCCGCATGCTCCAGCGCGCGAGCCCAGACGATGTTGTTCTCCTCGTCAAAGCGGGCTTTAAGCTCCACCAACACGGCCACCTGCTTACCGTTCTCGCGCGCCTCCAACAGCGCATCCACAACGGGCGCGTTCTGTCCCACCCGGTATAATGTCTGCTTGATGGCGATGACGTCGGGGTCGCGAGCGGCCTCGCGGATAAAATCCACGACCGGGGTGAAGCTGTCGTAGGGATGGTAGAGCACCATATCCTGCTTCCGAATGACGGAGAAAAGGCTTTCTCCCGTGGTCAACTGAGGGGGGATAGAATGCATATAGGGCTGGTCCTTGAGGTCGGTGCGATCGACCTTGGTCAGTTCCATGAGATCCTTCATACCCAGAGGGCCCTCCATGGTGTAGACCTGGTAGGGAGCCAGATCCAGATTCGCAGTCAAAATCTCTCGAATCTGGCGCGGCATAGCATCACTGACCTCTAGGCGCACCACTGAGCCAAAGTCGCGCAGCCCTACGCTCTCCTCAATAGCTGCCAGAAGATCGGCAGCTTCGTCCTCCTCGATCTCCAGGTCTGCGTCGCGCGTCACCCGGAAGGGATAGGCTGCAACCACCTCCATACCTGAAAATAACATATCGAGGTTAGCTG
>JBNGDR010000295.1:0-3197 GCA_049975685.1 Anaerolineae bacterium | reverse complement strand
CGCCGATATCGAGCATCTCATCACCGTCGGCCCGTGAGCCGGTCGATCTACGCTGAGATAAGCGGTGTCAATGATTCATACGTGCGAAGCAGCCTCTGACGGGGAGCTGGCGATCCCCTCGAATGCATCCCACCCTCTGCCCCTTGTAACCTTATGCCTTTGTGGTAGAACAGAACCATGATGATATATAACGTGCTATCCTGGTACCTGACCCTCCAGCTCTTCGCGCTGGCGGGATTACCCCTGACTTTCGCCTGGTTGCGCAACCTGCCCTCGCGTGGGTTTGCCGCCGCCAAGGTGCTGGGGCTCCTGCTGAGCGGTGTCCTCCTCTGGTGGGGAGGAATCACGCATCTCTGGGCCAATACGACCACCGCGGCCCTCACCGCTGCCGGATTGCTCTTAGGCGCCGGGATCTGGGCCATGAGGGGCCGGTGGTCGGAGGTTGGTCCGTGGTGGCGGGAACACCGTACCTTCTTCATCATCGTGGAGGGCCTCTTTCTCGTGGCCTTTCTCTTCTGGGCCGCGATAAGGGCCACACAACCCCAGCTGGCGACGGCGGGTGGCGAAAAGTGGATGGAGATCGCCTTCCTCAACGCCGTCCTCCGCTCTCCAGCCCAGCCTCCTCACGATCCCTGGCTCTCCGGCTTCGCTATTTCCTACTACTATCTGGGCTACCTGCTCCTGGGAACTCTAACTCGGGTCGCGGCTGTCCCCGCGACCCTAGCCTTCAATCTGGGGAACGCGGCCTGGTTCGCCCTCGCGGCTGTCACCGCTTACAGCATCGTCTACGACCTGCTGGAAGGGCGCCGGCCCGGAGGCGCGCTCCTGGCGCCCTTCCTTCTGCTTCTCGTGGGCAACGGTCAGGGCTTCCTGGAGATCCTTCACGCCCGGGGAATCTTCCCAGCCAGCTTCTGGGCATGGTTAGATATCCGTGGCATCAACCAGACCCCGCAGCCTCCCTTCTATTGGATGACACCCGACCGCTTCGACTGGTGGCAGGCCTCCCGCACTCTCCACGACTACGTGCCCACCAGCACACCGGGCAACCCCATCTCCCAGGAGGTCATCGACGAGTTTCCTGCCTTCAGCTTCGTCCTGGGAGATATGCATCCCCATCTGCTGGCCCTGCCCTTCGTGCTGCTGGCCGTCGCCCTGGCCCTCAACCTGTGGAAGCAACGATCTCCACGGGTCACGAGCCGGGTAAAACGCTTCGCCCGTTGGGGTGGATACGCCCTGGTGCTCGGCGCGCTGGGCTTTCTCAACACCTGGGATTTCCCCATCTACTGGGCCCTCGTCGTCGCTGCCCAGGCGTTGGCAACCTCTCGCGAGAATCCCGAAAGGCCTCTCGTCCACCACGTCTTTGATCTGCTGCCCGAAGCCATCTTCCTGGGTGTCATCAGCGTGCTGCTCTACCTACCCTTCTGGATCGGCCTGCGCTCCCAGGCCGGCGGCATCCTGCCCAATCTCTTCAACGCCACCCACCCGGCCCAATTCGCCGTCATGTTCCTCCCCTTCCTCATCCCTATCGCCGGAATCCTTGTAAGCACCACACAAGTAACCGAGATAGAGTGGACCGCCGTCGTCGGGTGGACACTGCTCATCGTCGCGGGCAGCCTCATCCTGGGAGTTCTCCTGGGTCTCATCGTGGGCGCGCCCTACATTGAGGCTATACGTCGCGGGGAACCCATCATGGGCATAACCGTGGAGATGGAAGCGGTGCAGGCCTCGCTGTTGCGCCGCCTTTCCAATCCCTGGACGGCGCTCCTCCTGACAGGGAGCGTGGTGACCCTCATCCTGGCCTTCTTGCGCGGTAGAGAACGGCTGGTCGAGGCCAGCTTGACCTTTCCGGCCCTGCTGACCCTTCTGGGTCTCGGTCTCACCCTGACACCGGAGTTCTTCTTCCTTCAGGACATTTTCAGCACCAGGATGAACACCATCTTCAAGTTTTACTTCCAGGCCTGGGTTCTCTGGAGTCTGGTCGGCGCCTGGTGGATAATGAAGTCGCCCGGTCCTCCGGTGGGCCTCTCCACGGTCGCACGGCTGATTGCTGCTCTGCTCATCTCGGTTGGACTGCTCTATACGGTCTTTGCCATCCCTGCCCGCGCCGATCAAAATCAGGCCCTCTACGGCTCGGCCGGAACGTTGGACGGCGCCGCCTGGCTGGCTGAAAAACACCCGCACGATTGGGCCGCTATCCGCTGGCTCAACGACGAGATCGATGGGCGCCCCATCATCCTGGAGGCACCGGGTGACGAGCACGCTGCCTACGTCTACGAAGGGCGGATTTCGGCCCTCACCGGCCTGCCCACGGTCCTGGGCTGGGCCGGACACGAGAATCAGTGGCGCGGCAACTACGATGTGCAAGCCCGCCGCGAGCAGGATCTGACGACGCTCTTCAACACCCTGGATCAAGATCTCACACGCAGCCTCCTCGATCGTTACAACGTCACCTACGTTTACGTCGGCCCGACAGAGCAACGCCGCTATCCCATCGAGGGACTGGAGAAATTTGGGACACTTTTCCCGACCATCTACCAGAATGAAGCCGTCACCATCTACAAGGTACAATGAGGTAGGAGGAGTTCCTTATGGTAAAGACAACCCTCAGGCGTAATTGGATTATCCTCCTCTTCTTGTCCGTAGCGCTGCGATTGGTTGCCCTGAACGGGCCACCGCTGGCGCCCGATGAAGCGCTGCAGGCCCTCCCAGCCCTGGACGTTGCGCGAGGCGGTAAGTGGCCTGCGACAGCCGAGAGCCCGCTGTTACTGGTGGGCAACACGCTGCTCTTCACGATCTTCGGGCCCGGCGATGGCACAGCACGATTGCTACCTGCGCTGGCGGGAATAGCGTTGGTCGCAGTACCTATCCTCTGGCGAAGACGGCTGGGAGTGGGCGCGCTTGTCACAGCCGGGCTATTGACGCTCTCACCCGTGGCGATCTTTGCCTCGCGCCGTCTCAGTGGCGCTACCGTTGGCGTGTTGGGCGCTAGCCTTGTGACCACAGCCCTCTTCATGATCTCCGATGAGGAGAATCGATGGGAGAGCTTCATCGTACCTCTCGGTGTGACACTGGGACTCACAGGCGGCCCTACTTTCTACGATATCCTCATTCCGGGTCTTCTGGCTTGGGGCACCTATAACTGGATGAAAGGTAAGAGGCCCACTTTGCCTCCAACGCTGTGGCGCGGTGTCCTCATA
>JBNGDR010000294.1:0-3203 GCA_049975685.1 Anaerolineae bacterium | reverse complement strand
TTGAAGACGGTGTTCATCCGACCGATATCCCCCTTGAGCACAACAATCTCGACGGTGAGGGTGATGGCGAGGGCTGTTCCTACCCACAGCCAGAAGGTCTGCTCACGACCCGAGCTTTCTGCATCGAGTACAATCAACGCAGCCAGTGCTCCGAAGGGTACCGCGATCCAGGCGATGACGACATCAAGGAGAGCCAACACAACGGTTAACAACAATGTCCCCAATCCCACCACAACCAACGCAGAGAGAACGCTGCGATCTTCATCGCCGATCATCCGTCTAAGTAATTGAGCACCTCGCGCAAAGCCGAGGAGGGCCAGAGGTAAGAGGAATTGTCCATGCATGATGATATAGTCGCCCAGCGGAGTTTTTGAACCTGTCCAGGGTTGGATAGATCCATAAGCAGAGACGTAATTTACAGCAAAGGGACGGAAGAGAATCTCGGCCGCCAACAGGAGGAGTGCGGGCATGACTAACCGCCAATAAGGGAAAGGAGAACGGCGAAGTGGAAGATCACCGTCTTCACTCTCTACCTGTGTTTCTTTGTCACGGCGACTCAAATCACGCAGCAGCGGCAATAGGTAACCCAGACTCATCAAGCCCAGATAGGTGGGATAATCCCAGGTATTGGTGGCCCGGAGGGCTCCCCCCACGAGGGCTGCCAGCAAAAATGTGGGGAGAGGTTTAGGCACCCAGGTACGTAGCTGGGCCAGTAAAGATCGACCTCGCTGCTTCACAGTTTGGATCTGACCCCTGCCCCACTGGAGAGCTACACCCAGCGCCACCTGTGTCAGAGGCAGAGCAATAGCGTGGGCGTGCAGATCGGCGTATAAGAAGGTGAAAGCCGGGAATTCATTGATGGGGCCGACGTATTCTCCGGGTCCTGGTTCGACGACACGCGAGGCGTTCCAGTACCACCACTCGGGCCGGAAGGGTAACTCCTGACCCTGGATCAATACCTTCCAAAAACCGGCGGCAGCAGAGACCAGCAGCTCGTATCCAGGGATGAAGCTCTCGAAAGAAATATTCCCCACCTCGGCCAATCCCTCAAGAATGAGACGAAGCTCGCCTAGATTACCCAACACGACCATGAAGAGCACACCCCACACGCCTGCGCGTCGCGCCTGCCGCTCAGTGCTGCCAATGAGATTTGAAGCCAGCGTGTAGGCTCCTACCCCGGTCATGGCAAAGAGTGAGGGGACGGCCAGATTATAGGCCACCGCGGGTATAATTCCCAACGCTTTCACCAGGGTACCCACGAGCACGAAACCGAAATAATAGTAGTTCATGAATCCACCGGCGAACCAGGGATCGTAGGGGGGGAAGTGAACAGAGCGAATAACGGCGTTGAGATAGGCGAAATCCATGGGCTTCTCTCCACCCGATACGGGGTGGTAGAGGTCGGGGTTGAGGTAACGCACCAGGACCCAAACCAGGTAAAGTATAGCGAAGACGATCTCCACACGCAGAAGATCCCGCCAGTTATCCTTGACGATATCGAATAAGGTCTCGCGACGGGAGCGGACGAGCAGCGCGGTTGCTGCTAGCCATACAAAGAAGATGATCCAGAGTAGCAGACGGGTATGATAGACTACCTTCAGGGACGCGAGCAACCACGCAGGATAAGCCCAGAGCAGTAATCCGACGATACGCGCAAAGCCGTAACCTCGTAAACGTAACCTTGGGAAAGCCAGCGTTAACCAAGGGAAAGCCACCCACCCCAGCACCGCCAGGGCAAGCCACCATAGAATAACAGAGAGCACTGGATAGCGATTATGAAGCGCCCGGCGGTTGAAGATCTCTGACCACGTGCCGTTCGAGGTCTGGATATTGCGTTCGGCTTCACTCATGACCAACAAAGGCGTATTATCCCTCACCTGACTCCGCGTAGCTTCCAGGGGTGTCATCCATTGAACGTTTTCAACCAGTGAGGGTGCCAGAAGCTCCTCCGCTCGCACTCTGGAGTAATCCTGGGTTTTGGCGAAGATGAGTACCCGTGGATGATCATATACGCTGAAGGCCTCTTCGGCTGGTGGTAAGGAGATAGAACAGGGGCGGCGGTTGGTATAACGCGCTCGTGGAAGATCAAAGGGCGCTTCCTGATCGGGAAACTCACAAGATCCCAGAGCCGGGAAAGCTACGAACTCAGCCGCCAGATCAAAACCCAGGCTGCCGTCGAAGAGAGCACGGTAATAGGTCGTCGTTAGAGGATAGCGTCGTGGTAACCGAGGAATAGATGCATAGAGCCGGTTGCTGGAGAGCACAATGTAATCGACTTCCTCTAACCACTTGAGTAACAGATCCCGTTTGGCCGGGGTATCATTATCGTAGAGATTCATCAATGTGTTAGGGCTTGATGACAATCCACGATACCAATTACCAAAGGCATCCTTGCCTTCCAGTCGGACAGGTAGAGGATCGTCCCAGTGCTCGTTACCCAGGATGGAGGTCTTAAGAACGACAGGTGCACCTTCAAGGATCTTCAATTTCACATACAAGGTATCACCGGCCGCAACGGGTAGAGGATCCAGAGGTATCTGTACCGATACTGATCGCATATCATCCAGATCCACAGATCTTACCCCCTCGGCAAGAATCTGAGTGCCGGCGCCATCCGACGTAAGCGCTACAGAGAATTCCCGAGGTTCGGACAATTTCTCCGCGCTCACCTTATTGAGTGTTATCGCTACAATAGTATCCGTGACCGGCACAGTATACGGGGTGAGGTTGGGAATGCCTCCAGTGATGAGAGTGCTATCGGGCTGTACAGGCACGTGCAAATCGAGACCCGTCTCAGTATGGAGAGAAACCGTTGTGGGGATATGATTATACATCCAACGTGAGGCCTCCACCCGGGTGAAGGGACGCGTGTAGACCTGTAGGAAGGCCGCACACCAGATAACGGTTCCCGCCAGGACTATCCAGGGCAGCGCTCGCAGTACGGCGTTAACCACTCGCCATCGGGGTTGTTCTGCTGCTTCCGATGGAATCCCTCGATCTTGCCCCCGAAGGAGTACCCAGGCCCCGAAAAGCACAAAGACAGGGTAAATGGGTAACAGATAGCGCATAGACTTTACCCATTGTGTCGCCTGATAGAGGAAAAAGAGTGTCCCCCATAACCAGGGAATAAGAAGCCCAAAATTGTGTTGTCGGAACGCACGGCGTCGGAGTAGGCGCCAACCCATTACGCCCCACCCTATCCA